>JBEVCF010000025.1:5513-13764 GCA_040514355.1 Glaciecola sp. | reverse complement strand
GCTAAAAAAGCAACAGTTGCAGCAATTTCTTCAGGTTGACCTAGGCGATTCGCTGGGACATCCTTAAAAATAGCCTCTTTTTGTTCATCAGTAAGCACCTTGGTCATATCGGTATCAATGAAACCCGGAGCGACAACATTCACGGTGATACCGCGTGAAGCGACCTCACGCGCCATCGATTTACTAAACCCTATCACGCCAGCTTTCGCTGCAGCATAGTTAGCTTGGCCTGGATTACCTGTACTACCCACTACAGAGCCAACATTAATAATACGGCCGTGACGCTGTTTCATCATCCCGCGAAGCACTGCTTTAGAAAGGGCAAAAATTGATGTCAAGTTGGTATCAATAATATCTGTCCACTCTTCATCCTTCATGCGCATTAACAAATTATCGCGGGTGATCCCGGCATTGTTCACCAAGATTTCAATCACGCCAAAGTCTTTAGTAATCGTTTTCACTAGTGCATCGATGGCTCCAGGAGTGGTGACATTTAAAACCATGCCCACGCCATTATCGCCAAGGTATTCACTGATCGCCGCAGCACCAGTCTCGCTAGTTGCTGTTCCGATCACAAACCGATCTTCATTAGCTAAAGCTAACGCGGTTGCTTTACCAATACCTCGAGAGGCACCTGTTACTAATACAATTTGCTTATCCATGTTTTTCTCTATTTAAGCTTCTACGTGTTCAGGCATATTCACGCAAGAACAGTTTAATGATTTATCAATGCGTTTGTTTAGACCAGTCAACACTTTACCCGGTCCCACTTCCACGACATCGGTAATGCCAAGACCAGCAAAACTTGAGACCGTTTTGGTCCACTGTACGGGGCAATATAATTGACGTACCAAGGCATCTTTAATGTCTGCAGCGCTGCTGAGTTGCGTTACATCGACATTGTTGATAACCGGAATACGAGGTGGTGCAAATTCAATTTGTGCCAATAACCCAGCCAACTGCTCGGCGGCTGGTTGCATCAGTGCGCAATGTGAAGGTACAGATACGGCTAGAGGAAGAGCGCGCTTCGCACCTGCTTCTTTACATGCAGCACCCGCTTGTGCGACGGCATCTTTACTCCCTGCAATGACAACTTGCCCTGGGGAGTTATAGTTTACTGCCGAAACGACAGCGTTTTGTTGTGCGGCCACCTCTGCACAGATACGTTCAATGTCAGCATCATCCATACCGATGATTGCATACATTGCGCCTGTGCCTGCTGGTACTGCTGACTGCATAAACTGACCTCGAGCACGAACTAATTTAACCGCATCAGCCAAGCTCAGTACTTCCGCACAGACTAATGCGCTGTACTCACCAAGACTATGGCCAGCTAATAAGCCAGGTTGCGCTTTGCCTTGTGCTTGTAACACGCGAAAGATAGCCACGCTGGCAGTTAATAATGCTGGTTGAGTGACTTCTGTTTGATTGAGATTGTCTTGGGGATCGTTCTGCACAACTTCCCATAGGTCATAGCCCAATGCGTCACTGGCCTCTACAAACGTTGCTTCTACTTCGGGATAAGCTGCCGCTAATTCCGCTAACATACCGACACTTTGTGACCCTTGACCGGGGAACACATAAGCTAGTGTTGATGCACTCATCATTTTTCCTTTTTTAATATTTAACCAAGGCTGAAGCCCAAGCAAAGCCACCACCGAATGCTTCGAGCAGCAAATGTTGCCCGCGTTGAATACGACCGTCTTTGATTGCTGCATCCAGTGCAGTTGGTACAGTTGCGGCTGAAGTATTGCCATATTTCTCAAGCGTCAAAACAACTTGATCAAGTGACATCTCTAATTTTTTCGCTGTGGCTTTAATAATTCTAAAATTAGCCTGGTGTGGCACCAACCAATCTAAATCCGATTTTTGCATGTTGTTAGCCGCTAAGGTTTGCTCAACGACTTCAGATAGTTTGGTCACGGCAACTTTGAACACTTCATTGCCCTTCATCGAACCCCAATTGGTGTGCACTGATGTTTCATCACCACGGGTTGGATTGCCCACTTTCAATAAATCACCATAAGAACCAGCTGCATGAATATGCGTTGATAAAATACCTGGTTCTTCTGACGCTTCGATAATCGTTGCGCCCGCACCATCACCAAATAAAATCACCATCGTACGATCAGCAGGATCCACTAGACGTGACAAACAATCGGTACCAATGACTAAAACACGTTTAGCCATACCAGATTTAATATACTGATCTGCCACACTCAATGCATAACAATAACCGGCACACGCAGCCGCAACATCAAAAGCAGGTATACCATCAATATCGAGTATTCTTTGGATTTCACATGCCGTACTGGGTAGTGAGTTAGCACCAGATGTGGTGGCACAGACAATCATATCAATGCTTTTTTTATCGATACCAGCATGCTCAATGGCAACCTTCGCCGCCTCAGCACCCATTGTGCCTGCAGTTTCATCAGGTCCAATAATTCTGCGTTCTTTGATACCGGTGCGATCCGTGATCCATTCATCACTTGTGTCAACCATAGTTTCGAGGTGGGCATTGGTTCTCACATCGCTGGGAAAATAACTACCCGTGCCAATGAAACGTGAATAAATCAAAATGTATTACTCCAGCAAAATCGTTTTTATTTTATTTTTGATTGTTTTTGGTACTTGTCTTTCTACTTCATCAACTGCTTGTTGTATCGCATAAAAGAAGGCAGAGGGCGAAGCATTACCATGACTTTTTACTACTATTCCTTGTAATCCTATCAAACTCGCGCCATTGTACTGGTCGGGTTTCATCTTAAAAAAGATCCGACGAAATAAAGGCAACGCAATCGCCGCTAAAATACGGTTTAAAAATGACAGATTGGAAACGCGCTTCACTTCGTGCAAAACCAATTTAATCAAGCCTTCACTGGATTTTAATGCAACGTTACCAGTGAATCCATCAGTCACTATCACATCGGCTTTATGTGTAAAAATATCATGGCCTTCAACATAACCAATATAATTCAAACTTGGTGTATTTTTAAGCACCTGATGGGCCGTTTTAATATGAATATTCCCTTTGTTATGCTCTTCTCCAACATTCAATAAAGCCACCCGCGGGGCTTGAATTTCCTTTACTCCTTGAGCTAATACAGAACCCATTACTGCATTTTGAATCAGCGTCTGAGCATCATTATTTACATTTGCACCTAAGTCTAACAACCACACTTTGTTGCGGTCCATTGTCGGCAAAGCGCTGACTAACGCAGGTCGTTCAACACCCGGTAACGTTTTGAGAATGTAAGAGGCTAGTACAAATAGAGCGCCGGTATTACCTGCACTCACACAGGCGTCAGCACGCTCCTGTGCGACTAACTCAATAGCTTTGCGCATCGATGCGTCTTTTTTGCGTCTAAGCATCGCACTAGGCTGATCAGTCATGAGAATGACATCTTGGCAATGCATGACTTTAATGCGTTTGGCGAGGTTGACTTTTACCTCTGCAAGCGCAAGATTGATCTGGGACGCGTCACCGCAAATGATGAGTTGAAGTTGTGGATAAACTTGGAGTGCTTGAATAGCACCTGAGAGAATAATGGAGGGAGGATTATCTCCCCCCATTACGTCTAACGCTATGGTTAGTAAAGACTTGGACATTGCTTAGTCAGCAATGACTTTCTTGCCTTTATAGAAACCATCTGCAGTCACATGGTGACGACGATGTGTTTCACCTGATGTTTGGTCAACAGATAACGTCGCACCTGTTAACGCATCATGTGAACGACGCATACCACGCTTTGATCGTGTTTTACGATTTTGCTGAACTGCCATAATTTACTCCTGGTCTCGCTTAAGTTTTTGTAAAACCGCAAATGGGTTTTCACGCTCTTGAGCCGGTTCGAGTTGTCCAAATGTCATATCTTCTTGCTTCACTGTACACACATTCTCTGCATGAACGGATACAATTGGCAAAGAAATAATCAATTCATCCTCGAATAATTGTAGCAGATTCACTTCTCCGTGTTCGTCAACTTCAACCGGTTCGTAAGCTTCTGGTAACTCCAGTGCGTCAATATTACTCCCCTGCACGGGCGTAAAACAAAAATCGACATGTACCGGATGCCCATAAGGCGTGTTACAACGTTGGCAAACAAGTTCTGCTGTTGTGTCCAATGTACCGTGAAAGTAAGTAAGACCCTGCGCGTCTTTTGCAAACTTAACCTCAACGTGTATATCTTCCGCAGCAGCATAGACTGCTTCAAGCCACCTTGGACAATCTTTACTCACAACGATGCCTGAATATTCAGAACGTTTAGTTGCTGTTTTGATAGGGTCTAGGCGCTTTGGCAATTTTACTTTTTGCATAACGCGCGCAGTTTAATGGGTTGCTATGGATTAGTCAAAGATTATCTATAATAATATGAACGGTCGCTCAATGATATGACAAACAGAACAACCCCATTTTCACAACTCAACATGTTGCATCTTTAAATACTTCACAAAGGTTATGCCTGAAGTGTGATGTAACAGCCACAACGGTACCTAAACATGCACTACCAACAACCCAGTATCACGCTTGCATCATCATCGCAGTATCGCCAAGCATTACTTAACAAATTTGGTATAGCATTCACTGCTATCGCGCCCAATATTGATGAATCAGCATTACCTAATGAGGATCCGGTTGCTCTTGTTTCGCGATTAGCGAAAAAAAAGGCCAAAACGGTGGCGCAGCACTGTGACGCGACATTAATTATTGCGAGTGACCAAGTAGCCTGTTTGCATGACACCATCTTAACCAAACCCGGTAATGCTGCTAACGCTTTTATCCAATTACAACAATGCAGCGGGCAGACCGTCACATTTTATACCAGCCTAGTTGTCTACAACACACAAACGAAAGAGATGGATATTGAAGTTGAACCTTATATTGTTGGATTCAAAACACTCTCAGATGAACAAATCAGAGGTTACATTGACAAGGAACAACCTTTTGCTTGTGCCGGTAGCTTCAAATGTGAAGGTTTAGGTATTGCTTTATTTAGCTTTCTCAAAGGTAAAGACTTTAATACATTGATAGGCCTACCTATGATGGCGTTAAGTCGTTTGTTAGCAAAACACAACATTGATGTGCTTACGTGCTAATTAGTGATTGGTAACGCCACACTAACGTTCTGTGATGTTATGTGATGATTGACAGTAAATCTAAAGGTCGATCGATAACCGCAAGCGGTGTATGCGTGTTCAATTTGGCCGGCGAGTGCACACCATAAGATACACCAACCCTATCCATGCCCAAGCTCTCTGCCATTTGCAGGTCATAGGTGGTATCTCCTACCATCAAACATTGCTCTGGCGAGAGTCTTTGACGTCGCAGAATTTGCTCAAGCATATCCGGATGTGGTTTTGACTGTGCTTCATCGGCGCAACATGAATCCGTAAAGTATTGCCCAGTATTGGTTGTGGACCATGCTCGATTTAAGCCACGTCTCGCTTTACCTGTTGCTACTGCCAAGGTGTATTGAGGATGCAGTGTTTGTAATAGTTGCTGAGCACCTGGAAACAATGGACAAGGTGTTTGATCGTGTTCGACAAAGGCAGTCTTGTAATTTTGCGTCAGTTCGTCCACTTTATGCTCGTCATCTAGGGCGAACAGTTGTGCAATCGCGGGCTTAAGACTAATCCCAATAATATGAGCGACTTCGTCATAAGTGGGAATAGGCATCGCACTCATTTTAGCTGCGATTTGCATGGTTGATACGATCTTCGCTGCGGAGTCCATCACCGTACCATCCCAATCAAAAATAATACATTGATACTTATTCATAAGCCCTCAAGGTGAGTCAGGACCGTATTAATATGTGCATCATACTTTGCTTTGAATAGGACTTGTTGATTGGTACCTGGATGTATGAATGACAATGCAGCCGCGTGCAAGAACAACCTTGATAAGCCTAGCTGAGCAGTTAATGCTGTAGTCTCATTATCGGCGTATTTAGGATCGCCCAAGATGGCATGACCGGCGTGTTGGCAATGAACACGAATTTGATGCGTACGCCCCGTAATCGGCGAAGCCTCTACCAATGTACACGGCGCCGAGGTATGCACAAACGACTGTAAGACACGATAGCGTGTCTCACTGGGTTTACCATCAGGGTGCACATTGACAATACGTTCGCCTGATTGCAATACGTTTTTTTGGAGTGCTGCTTTAACTTTGAATCGCGATGCCGGCCAATCACCAAAGACTAAGGCATGATAGCGTTTTTGCATTTTTTTCTCGCGCAGCTGTTCATGCAAATGACGCAATGCGGACCGTTTTTTAGCCACCAGGAGTATACCTGAAGTTTCACGGTCAATTCGGTGGACAAGTTCCATAAATTTGGCATCGGGACGCAACGCACGCAAACCCTCAATCAAACCAAAAGACAAACCACTGCCACCGTGCACGGCAATCCCTGACGGCTTATTAATCACCATAATGCGATCATCTTCATGGATAATACAGGTCTCTAATTGGGCGACTTTGTTGAGTTTTGCCGATACTGGCTCAGTCACTGCACTAACCCGAACAGGCGGGATACGCACAGCATCATTGGCTTGGACTTTATACTCTGGTTTGACGCGTTTTTTATTCACCCTGACTTCGCCTTTGCGCAGAATACGGTATAACATTGATTTGGGCACACCTTTGAGGTGTAACTTTAAAAAGTTATCAATGCGTTGGCCTGCATAATCTTCGTCAACGATGACAAACTTAACTTGAGGTTTACTTTCTTCTTTCATGCATTTAGCTTTAAAACGTGATGATGTGATCATACCCTACTTTCGACGCTAAAGGCATGGTTTTGTCTGATAAAATAATAATACTACTTGCAGTTTAGTTGGCTACAAGACATAATTAGTAAGTTAAAGGTTGCATGCACAAAAAGCAACTATACACAGCGATTATAGTTAGAAGTCGAATCGACTCAGTGAAAAAAATGACACTGAAAATCGCACCAACAGCACAAAATATAGCTTATACATTGTGCTATTACAGCAGCGTTTTGCTCAGAAAACGAAACAGAATTTACAGGCATGCTTCCTATGCGCATTAAGTCAAAATACGACTTTGTTAAGCGGGTTCAGTATGTCACAGATGACAATATACATTCATTCCTCACCCCGTCAATGCTGGGTTTGAGATGTGGCCAAGACGCAAAAAAGCAGATTGGCTTTTTTGCATACAATAATATGCCCTTTAATTAGGCTGTCCTTCGTAAATTCTCGTTTGTTCTAAGCAAACATTATGAGAATAAAATAACATGAAAAGAATGTTGATCAATGCCACGCAATCAGAAGAATTGCGGGTTGCTTTGGTTGATGGGCAAAAGCTCTACGACCTTGATATTGAAAGTCCTGGACACGAACAAAAAAAAGCCAATATTTACAAGGGTACAATTACTCGTGTAGAACCAAGTTTAGAAGCTGCCTTCGTTGATTATGGCGCCGACCGTCATGGTTTTTTACCACTAAAAGAAATCGCGCGTAATTACTTCCCTAACGATTATACTTTTGAAGGTCGTCCTAACATCAAAGATGCCGTTAAAGAAGGTCAAGAAGTCATTGTTCAAATTGACAAAGAAGAAAGAGGCCAAAAAGGAGCAGCGCTAACCACATTTATTTCTCTCGCAGGGAGCTATTTGGTACTGATGCCAAACAACCCTCGTGCTGGTGGTATTTCGCGTCGTATTGAAGGTGATGAACGCACACAATTGAAGGCTGCATTGGACCAACTCGAATTACCCAAAGGTATGGGATTAATTGTTCGTACTGCTGGCGTTGGCAAATCTTATGAAGAACTCGCTTGGGACTTGAAAGTCCTGCTAACCCATTGGGAAGCCGTCTCAAATGTGGCTGCAGAACGTCCTGCTCCCTTCTTAATCCACCAAGAAAGCAACGTTATTGTGCGTGCTATTCGCGATTACCTACGCCGTGATGTGGGTGAAATTGTCATTGATAGTGCAAAAGTGTTCGAACAAGCTTTACAGCACATCACACTAGTGCGTCCGGACTTTGCCAGTCGTGTCAAACAATATTCAGGTGATGTCCCATTATTTAGCCATTATCAGGTAGAAACTCAGATCGAGTCAGCCTTCCAACGCGAAGTGCGGCTACCATCTGGCGGATCGATAGTCATTGACCCAACCGAAGCGTTAACCTCTATCGATATCAACTCAGCCCGCGCAACTAAGGGCGGTGATATTGAAGAAACAGCGTTAGTTGTACGAGGTTTAATTAGCCGACACCATAA
>JBEVCF010000025.1:0-5503 GCA_040514355.1 Glaciecola sp. | reverse complement strand
AATTTAGAGGCCGCAGAAGAAATCGCTCGTCAATTGCGTTTGCGCGATTTAGGTGGTTTGGTTGTAATTGATTTCATTGACATGTCGGTCAATAAACACCAACGCGAAGTAGAAAATCGAATGAAAGATGCGGTTGCCGGAGATCGTGCTCGTGTTCAAATCGGTCGTATTTCACGTTTTGGGTTATTAGAAATGTCGCGTCAACGCTTGCGCCCATCCCTAGGCGAGTCAGCTCATAATGTCTGTCCTCGCTGTTCTGGTCACGGTACAGTGCGTGGTACAGAATCACTGGCGTTATCGGTTTTACGTATCATTGAAGAAGAGTGTATTAAAGACAATACAGGTCAGGTCGAGGCCCAACTTCCCGTTGATGTTGCAACGTATATTCTCAATGAAAAACGCAAGGCCCTTCGTGACGTAGAGTCACGCAATAACGTAGATGTCGTGGTGATACCAAACGTTAATTTAACGACTCCACACTTCCAAATTACACGTCGTCGCCCTGAAGAAAAAGTGACTGACATTAGTTACACGGTTGCTTTAGCTGAGTCTTCTGAACAAATTCAAGAGCAAGCTCAATCAGCTCCTGTTAAACGCGAAGAGCCTGCATTACAAGGCATGACTGCTCCGACTACTGCAGCACCAGCACCAGCACCACAACAAAAAGCGTCATCACCCGGTATTATTGCCACTATCATGGCTTGGTTTAGTGCGATATTTAGTCCTAAACCTAAGCCAAAGAAAAAAGGCAAAGGACGTAATAATCAACGTCGTAATAACCAAAGTCGCAATCAACGTGGACGCAATCAACGTGGGCGTAATCAACGTAATGAACGCGTTGAGAAAAGTGAAGATGCAAAAAGCGCTGTTAAGAATGGTGAAAATAAACGTAAGCCTAAACGTCCGAATAAGCGTCCACAAGCTGAAATGCTTGATGATAATACTATTACAACAGCACCGAAAGAGCGTCGCAAGCGTCGTGACAATCGCAAATCAGTACGGGTCAAAGAAGTAGAAAACGCAGAGGCGAACATTAAAGAGGTAGTTCAGCCAGCAGCAGACACACCTGAGACTGAAAAAAAGCGTCAACCACGTCGCCGTAACACCAAGAAATCTCAACCGGCTGAAGGTAATGTTGAGGCAGTCACTCATATTGAAGCGACTCCTCATGCAAACGAGAATCATAACATTGATGCTGCCTCCACAAAGGCTACACAACCAAATGAAACTGAGGGCAACAGTCCTGAAGCGTCAGTGAGCGACAATGCAGCATCTGAAAAGAGAGCTCGGACACGTCGCACCCCTCGTCATGCTAGGGCGGCTGGACAAAAGCGTAAATCTGCTCGTGTGAATGATGAAACGACAGTAGATCCGGTAGTGGTAACAGATATTGAGTCAGCTCAAGAAGCGTGTAATGATGTTGTTGCACATGACTCCGTCGCACAAACACCTGCGGCTGAGCCAACCTCACAAAGCCTTGACGCTGTTCCTTCAGAAACGCGCACAGCTGAAGAAAAAGTAGCTGCTATTCAGTCTGAATTACCTTTAGATATCGTGGTTAATGAACCGACGGCTGAAGCTGTGGAATTAGTCAAAGATATCGCTGCAGCAGAACAACAGCAAACCGTTCTTGATAGTGATGTGTTAGGATCGTCCCAATCCGATGTGCTAATTCAAGAATCAGAGCAGCTTGTGGAAACTACAACCGCTGCGATTGATGCAGCAAATAATGCGATTGAAGCTTCTGAAGAAGTGATAGCGACAACGACTAAACGTCGTCACACTTCGGGTAGAGCATCGCATCCTGCGGCGCTACCCAAGCCATTGGTCCAAGAGTTAGGAGAGATAGTTATCACAGCAATGCCCGCATCTACGCGAGTCGATTTTGCTAAAACGGCAGCTCAGGCTAATGTAGCAAGTGCGACTAGTCGAGCCCAGGCGCCCACTACACTGCCACCTAGTGTGTAGGTAAAACAGACATAAAAAAGCCACTTGTTAAGTGGCTTTTTTTATGTTGAAAATAAAACAACGTATAGGCAAACATCAGTGGATGTGAGTTATTTTCAAATAGAATGCTCACAACTTTAAGCACACATACTTACCACACTAAATCGTCTGGGATTTCGTACTCAGCGTACCAATCATCTTCTTCGGTCTGCTCGATGCTCACGGTATCATCTGCACGATACACAATATACTCTGGTAAACGTTGGGCAATCTTATCTGCAATGGGTACGGGGACCAATGCATAATGCCCAGCATGACGTACCACAGCTAACCTAGCTTGAGTGACAAGTTTTTGCGTTTTAGCATCGACATATAAACGTTTAACGATATTGTCATCAGTGAAGTTTAACGGGATCTCACCTTGCTCATATTCTTGAATATTGCTGGCGATAAGCTGTTTAACTTGTGCATGGAGCTCTTTTTCGGCACGAACTTGCGCTTGTTCTGCAGCAAGTTGTGCATCTTTTTCTTTTTTTGCAGCTAATGCAGCCTCAGCAGCCAATTTTGCTTCATCAACAATCTGCACTTTTTGCGTTTGCTGTAACTTCTTCGCTTTGTGTTTTTGGCGCTTGATTTTTTTGGCAGTGGATTGATCCGCTAAGCCTGCTTTGAGTAATTGATCTTGTAAGCTCGCCATGATTATTTTTTCTTCGCTGTTTTACGGGTAGTTTTCTTAGCTGGCTTTTTAGCACTGCGCTTGTCATCTTCTACCCACTTGCCATCTTGATACCACGCAGCCCAACCAGAAGCTTTACCTGCGTCATTTTCAGACATCACATATTGTTGTTTGGTCTTACGTGAATAACGGACGATAGCCGGTTGGCCATCAGGATCGGCAGCCGGTGCATCCGCTAAATAGTAAAACTTCGATGAAATACGTTCTCTGAATTGTTTTAATTCTGCCACGAGGGGGGCACGCGTCTCCCTGGATTTAGGAAAGTCATGTGCCGCTAGGAAAATACCTGAAGCACCATCGCGAAGCACAAAATACGCATCTGACTTGGCACAGGGTAATTCTGGTAAATGCACGGGGTCTTCTTTTGGTGGCGCTGCTTCACCATTGCGTAGTAACTTGCGAGTATTTTTACACTCGGTGTTAGTACAACCAAAATACTTACCAAAACGACCGTTTTTCAACTCCATATTGGATTGACACTTGTCACATTCCAAAAGCGGACCATCGTAGCCTTTGATTTTAAAGGTACCTGTCTCGAGTAACGTCCCTTCACAATTTGGCGTATTACCACACACGTGGAGCTTTCTAGTTTCATCAACCAAGTAACTATCCATCGCTGTGTCACATATTGGACAACGCTGTTTGGCACGTAAAATTTCAGTCTCTAAATCTTCTTCTTCAGTCACTTTCACCGCTTCCTCACCAGGGGTGAGGTTCATGGTGTTGGTACAGCGTTCTTTAGGTGGCAAGTTATAGCCTGAACAGCCGAGAAATACACCCGTACTCGCGGTACGAATATTCATAGGACGGTCGCCGGTACAGTCGGCATGTTGACAAATAATATCAACCGGCACGGCTTTATTCAGTGCCATGCCCCCCTCTTCAGGCGTTTTTTCTGCGGTTAACAACTCGGTATAAAACTCTTCGTAAAAACCGTTGAGAACGTCTTTCCAATATTTATCCCCATGTGCAATATCATCTAAGCGCTGTTCCATTTTGGCCGTAAAGTCAAAGGACATCAGCTCAGCAAAGTTTTGGGTGAGACGATCGTTGACGATTTCTCCCATTTTTTCTGCATAAAAACGCTTGTTTTCTAAGCGCACATAACCGCGATCTTGAATGGTTGAAATAATACTGGCGTAGGTTGAGGGGCGACCAATACCTCGTTTTTCCAACTCTTTAACTAAGGACGCCTCGTTAAAGCGTGCAATGGGTTTGGTAAAGTGTTGCTTGGGGTCGAGTTGCTGTAAATTTAGCACCGCGCCAGGTTGTACATCGGGTAATAATAAATCCTCATCGCCTTTCTTTTTAACCGAGGGCTGCACGCGTGTCCAACCGTCAAATTTTAAGACGCGACCTTTGGCGGTTAATTCATAATTTCCCGCTTTTACCCGTAAAGTCGTTGAATCATACTTCGCTGGCACCATCTGACAAGCCACAAATTGGCGCCAAATCAGCTCGTACAAGCGCTGTGCGTCGCGTTCCATCTCTTTTAATGATTCTGCCTTAACTAAGACATTCGACGGCCTGATGGCTTCGTGAGCCTCTTGAGCATTTTCTTTAGCACCATACGAAATAGGGTTAGAAGGGAGATAATTATCACCAAATTGTTTGCTGATATAGTCACGCGCACTGCTCACCGCTTCGGCACTCAAATTAGTCGAATCTGTTCGCATGTAGGTAATATGACCAGCTTCATACAAACGCTGTGCCATCATCATGGTCTTTTTGACGCCAAAGCCGAGACGGGTCGAAGCCGCTTGTTGCAAGGTCGACGTAATGAAAGGTGCAGAAGGTTTCGAGGTCGTTGGTCGTGCATCACGCGCAGTCACGATGTATTGTTGTTGGGTTAGCTCAGCAACGGCCGCCTCTGCTTGGGCTTGATTGACTGGCTTGAAAGCCTTATCGGCATGCTTGGCCACCAACATCCTAAAGTTCTGAGCCGTATTATTAACTTTGGTTGCTTGTAAATCGGCGTGAATATCCCAAAACTCTTCGGGCTGAAACGCTTTGATCTCACGTTCGCGCTCGACGACTAAACGCACCGCAACGGACTGTACTCGACCAGCTGATAAGCCACGCGCGACTTTTTTCCACAACAACGGTGATAACATAAAGCCAACCACGCGATCCAAAAAGCGACGTGCTTGTTGCGCATTGACGCGATTGATATTCAACTCACCAGGATGCGCGAAGGCGTCTTGAATTGCAGACTGGGTGATTTCATTAAATACCACGCGTTGAAAGGTTTTGCCTTTGCCATCGAGTAATTCTTGCAAGTGCCAAGCAATTGCCTCCCCTTCTCTATCCAAATCGGTTGCGAGATAGATGGTGTCGGCTGTTTTGGCGAGTTTTTTTAATTCTGAGACGACTTTCTCTTTTCCTTGAAGGATCTCATAGTGGGCTTGCCAATCATTTTCTGGATCGATACCCATGCGATCCACTAGTTTGTCATATTCAAATTTGCGTAAATACTCGGCCTTTTTCTTTTCTGGCCAGGTTTTGAGTTCTTTGGCTGGAATTTTAGCAGCGGTTTTACCCAGCGCTTTGGTTGGCAAATCGCGAATATGCCCGACACTGGATTTCACGATAAAATCGCTACCTAAATATTTATTAATAGTCTTTGCTTTTGCAGGTGATTCGACGATCACAAGTGATTTTGCCATAGTTGACGCTAATCCTTTGAAAATAAGGTATAAATGTTGTCGAACTCAGTAAGTTACCAAGTTTAAAGCACACTTTTTTCTTTTTTAAGATATATCCATAAACTGCATATAAAACAAGAAAATCTTCATACTTACCCAACAAATAAATTGTAAG
>JBEVCF010000024.1:0-13945 GCA_040514355.1 Glaciecola sp. | reverse complement strand
TGTTGGTTATCCTTTTTGTATACCGATCTTAAAAACAGGTTATTACCGATGTTATCCACAGTTGCGTATAACTTATGTATAAATTGTGGATAAATAGGTATAAGTTATTTGACTTGATTAGGTATGTAAGTACCTGCTTGCACAGGAGTGCTAGTGATAGTACTTGGTGTGATGTTTTCTCGACGAGAAGGACCTGTGAACTTCACTCTATAACTGTCGTATTCTTTGATCGATTCAAAACAATAGCGTCCCAGTGCTGTTTCTAAACCTGGTAAATCGTGATTAGTGATCAAAATACAATTTTTATGGTTCACTAAACGTTGTCGCAGTATATTACCGAGCCAGCTTTGCGCATTCTTTTTGAGCATGGTTTCGTTGACACAGACCTCATCTAGGACCAATAAATCTACCGATAACAGTTCTTCTTGGATCTTGCGATAGGATTCAGATGCTCCATCAGAAGCCGTGAAATCATATGAAAACAATCGCATATCTAACAAGGTAGATAATTGGCGATACAATACTGTAATTTCGTATTTTTCAATTAATTCATGTGCAATAGCGCCAGCGATATGAGATTTGCCGCGTCCATAATCCCCATAAAAAATCATCATATGGGATTTGTGATTACGCCATTGTGGATCGTTGTGAGCGTTGATGAACATCGTCGCAATATCGATGGCTTCGTTTACATCTTCAGAGTCGCGTACGAGGTTTTCAAAACGCCATTTAGGATTGAGATCAGCTTGGCCTTGTATAGCAAGTATGCGTTCCTTACGAGTTTGTTTTTGTAACTCAAGTACATCTGCATTCGCTTTTGCTTCGTAGGTCTTACGCAAAGTGGCATACTCTATGTATTCGGGGTCATTGGGAGCAGATTTGCCTAGGGTTTTGGCAAGCTGTTTGATTTTGTCGTTGATGTTATCCATGATCTGCGCCTTTGTTGTTGTATTTAGCTATCATCGCTTTGGTTTTCTCGTCAGTTTCAATACCCGCAGTTGCCGGCTTAGTTTGATATCCAACGCGTTCAACTGCGCCTGTGTGCTGCTTTAGTAAAGCCTGTTTACGTTGTTTTACAAACTTTTGCGTCCATTGGTATTGAGTGAATTGTTTATTGGGCTGTCCATACCAATATGCGACAAAATCACCGACCATTTCCTTGGTATAAGTAGTATCCACTATCCCAGTAAGTTGTGCTAGGGTTTGATACATATCCGGATCGGGCATCCAATCTAAATGCATAGGAAATAATTTAGCGTGTAATGCTCGGTGAGTATCATCGTTGACAAGCCGTAAGGGACAGCATAGAGTTTGGCCTTGAATTGAGCCACTGAGTTTGAGATTATCAGGACCACTGAGGAGTCCTGCATCAACCAATTCGGCGAGTAACAGGTTAATTTGCCGACCTTTGTCAAAACTTTCCTGCGCGGTCGTTACTAATTCGCATAGTGTTTGATAATGGATTTTTTGTGTAGCGCCCGTGATTGGATTGGCATGCATGCGCAAGCCCAATAAATAGAGCACTTTGGCCGCATTACTGATTGGCAAGCTCAGTGCGTCACGTTCCGCTATCGTCAATTCCATTAATTATTCAACTGTTGTTTGAACCATGCCACTGCGACATCTTCAGGAATAGGGTGCTGTAATACATCAATCAGCTGAGGTTCTGCTAGGGCCGAGGCACCACAGCGTTGCAAGGTTTCAAACATAGTTGTTGCGCCACCACAGTAAGTGTCGTAACTGCTGTCACCCAAACCAATAACATAAAACGTATTACTGAGGGTCGTGTTGGCGATTTGGTCGTGAAAAGATTGGATATTATCTGGTAAATCGCCAGCGCCGTGAGTGGATGTGCACACTATCCAAGTATTATTCGGATCAATATCATGGGTGTTTGGTTGAAAGTGTAGATTGGCTGCAAAACCCAGCTCATCGCAAGTCGCTTTAATGGCATCTGCCACATATTCTGTTGCACCCAATACTGAACCGACAATGATTTCAAAAGGGGGAGTGATATGCACCATAACTGCCTCGATTATTTACCAATACAAAATGATGAAAATATTCTACCTAATAAATCATCAGAACTGAATTCACCCGTAATTTCATTTAATGCCAGCTGGGCTAAACGCAATTCTTCTGCTAGTAATTCACCTGCAAAGAATCCTTCTAGTTGCGCTTGCCCCGTATGCAAGTGTTCAGCGGCAACGGCAATCGCTTGAATATGACGTCGGCGTGCTAAAAATTGTCCCTCAGAGGTGGTATCAAAACCCATGCAAGCTTTTAAATGCTGACTCACTAATTCTATACCTGCATTTTGTGCGGCACTGATGGTGATCACTGTAATATCGCCATGTTCGGTTATACCGATGGTTTCGCCACTGATATCCGCTTTGTTGCGGATCACCGTCACGCCCATATCTGTGGGTAATTGAGCCATAAACTCTGGCCATATTTGCATCGGATCTTGCGTCTTGGTGTGGGTGCTATCCACCATAAACAAGACGCGATCAGCTTGTTTGATCGCATCCCAAGCCCGTTCAATACCAATTTGTTCCACTTTGTCAGGGCTATCGCGTAAACCTGCAGTGTCAATGATGTGTAAGGGCATACCATCGATGTGAATATGTTCTTTTAGGACATCTCGTGTTGTACCAGCAATATCAGTGACTATCGCGGCTTCTTTACCTGCTAAGGCATTGAGTAAGGACGATTTACCCGCATTGGGTCGGCCGGCAATGACCACTTGCATCCCATCACGCAAAATACTGCCTTGTTTAGCTTGATGCTGTACGGTTGTCAGGGTCGTGATGATATTTTGCAGATCACCTTGTACTTTGCCATCTGATAAAAAGTCGATTTCTTCTTCTGGAAAGTCAATGGCGGCTTCGACATACATGCGTAAGTGGATAATTTCATCGACGAGTTGGTGGATCTTGTTGGAAAACTCACCTTGTAATGAACGCAAGGCAGAACGCACAGCTTGTTCGGATGAAGCATCGATCAAATCGGCAATGGCCTCTGCCTGCGCGAGATCGAGTTTGTCGTTGAGAAATGCTCGCTCTGAAAATTCTCCCGGTTTAGCTAGGCGGACTTTGCCAGTTGATAAAATGGTTTGGATCAGCATATCCATCACCACTTGACCACCGTGGCCTTGTAACTCTAAGACATCTTCTCCGGTAAAAGAATGTGGATTGGGGAAATACAGGGCAATCCCTTCATCTAACACCGTTTGTTGTGCATCAAAAAAGGGACCGTATTTAGCATAGCGTGGGGCAGGACATTCACCCAAGATAGTTGTGGCAACGGTTTGAGCTTGTGGTCCTGATACACGAATTATACCAACACCACCTTTGCCCACAGCAGTAGCCTGAGCAACGATGGTATCTTGATTTTCGAGCATGTTGGTACCCGACATAACAGGACTTAATCTCTAAAGTTTTTAAATTGGAAAGGCTGTCCTAAATTCGCATCTTTTACCAACGCCATGACCTGTTGCAAATCATCGCGTTTTTTCCCTGTAACTCGTAACTCATCCCCTTGGATGGACGTTTGCACCTTCATTTTTGCGTCTTTAACCAATTTAACTATTTTCTTCGCTGTAGGTTGATCAATACCTTGTTGAAATTCTACTAATTGGCGCACAATTTTGCCAGAGTGAACCACGTCCTTAGTTTCCATAGACGCAGTATCCACGCCGCGTTTGACACAGGCATTACGCAAAATATCTAACATTTGCTGGAGTTGGAAATCACCTTCTGCCTGCATTTGTACGTTATCTTCCACTTTTTTAAAACTCGCATCAACACCGCGAAAATCAAACCGTGTAGACAACTCGCGATTGGCATTGTCGATAGCGTTGTTCACTTCGACCATATCAATTTCGGATACAATATCAAATGAAGGCATGTTCGTTTCCTATGTGCTTAGTTAAGTTTTAATCCACGCTTCTCCATCGAAGCATAAATCATCTTAGCTTGTACTAACGTAATGACGTTACTGATCAACCAATACAAGACCAAACCTGCCGGGAAGAAGGCGAAAAATACAGTCATTAAAATTGGCATCGCCTGTAAAATCTTCTTCTGCATTTCATCTTGGATAGTCATAGGCTGAAGTTTTTGCAGTGCCCACATGCTTAAACCAGTCAAGATAGGTAGCACAAAGTAAGGGTCGGCAACCGATAAATCCGTGATCCACAAGACAAAGTCAGCATGGCGTAATTCGACGGACTCTAAGAATACCCAATACAGTGCTAAGAAGATCGGCATTTGCAGTAACAGTGGGAAACAACCACCCATCGGATTGACTTTTTCTTTTTTGTACAAGTCCATCATCGCTTGTGACATCTTCTGGCGATCATCACCGACACGTTGTTTGATCTGCTCCATTTTTGGCGCCAATGCACGCATCTTAGCCATAGATTCGTATTGTTTTTTGGTCAGTGGATACATGATCCCTTTCACGATGATGGTAATGATGATGATAGCAACACCCCAGTTCAACACTACCCCTTGGATGGCTTGTAATAACCAGAACAACCATTCAGAAATGAACCATAAGAAACCATAATCCACGGTCAAATGTAAGCCGGTTGCAAGTTCACGTAACGTATCTTGATCCTTTGGACCTAAGTACAACAAATTAGTTAATGTTTGACTTTGTCCTGCAGCTACTGCAACTTGTTCTGAAGTAAATCCAATCGTTGCAAACTCTTCACCAATGGCACGGGTATAAATCGTGTTGGTTTTGTCTTGTGGTGGTACCCAAGCAGATAAGAAGTAATGTTCGATCATCGAAATCCAACCCGCAGGTGTTGCAACACGTAGGTTTTCATCTTGGATATCAGAGAAGTGGTATTTTTCGTATTGCTTTTCTTCTGTACCGTAAGCTGCGCCGCGGTATGTTGGCATAAACATTGAGCCATCTGGCAAGTTAAAGGTCTGTTTTAGCTGGGCATAAGGTTGTACAACGATGGTACCTGCAGTGGCATTGTCCACTGTCTTTTCAACCGCAATAGTATGACTATCGCGATTAAATACGAACGTTTTGGTAATCGTCATACCCTGTCCGTCTGTCCACGTTAATGGGACACGCAAGCTATCGCCAGTTAGAACAAATTCGTTGCTTGTCACATCATACATCGGGCGGCCAGCTGGATTGGCATCAGGGCCGTTGGCACCGACTAAACCGCTTTGTGCAACATATAAACCAACCGGATTAG
This sequence comes from Glaciecola sp., assembly GCA_040514355.1. GTDB lineage: Bacteria > Pseudomonadota > Gammaproteobacteria > Enterobacterales > Alteromonadaceae > Opacimonas. The sequence continues at coordinate 8,721 of JBEVCF010000024.1, read as the reverse complement.
GTCGTAACAAGCTGTACGCATCGTCTGAACCTTCTGTGATAGGATATTTAATGAGGTTTGCTTTGACTACATCACCGCCGACGCGGTCTATCAATAGTGATAAGGTATCTGTTTCGACCGAGATATAACGCTCTGAAAGACTATCCACTGCTGCTACCGCTGGTGCTGCAGTGGATGTAGAAATATCACTAGGGACATCGGCAGTATTAGCGGGTGTTTGTGCAAGCGAAGCACCTGCTGAGGCGACGGCATTCACCGGTTCATTGGGGAGAGCCTGAGCGCTTTGGATAGTCTCGGCGCGATCGACATCTTTGACTAACCATTCTTGCCATAGCAAAAAACTCACAAGAGCTAAAGCAATGAGGATAAAACTGCGTTGCGATTCCATAATATCTCTACTTACTGTTTTGTATCTTTATTATTATCAGGTACGGGATCATGCCCACCTGGATGAAATGGATGACATTTTAATATGCGGCGCACAGATAACCAAACGCCTTTTATACATCCATAAGTCTTAACCGATTCTAATGCGTAGGCTGAACAAGTAGGGTGAAACCGACAATTAGCGCCTAGAAAGGGCGAGATGCAGATTTGGTAAAAACGGATCAAAGCAATGAGCGGCAAAATGGTTATGTTTCGCAGCGCTGTTTTAACTTTTTCCATAGCTTGTTGAGCGTGTCATTAAATTCTTGGTTGCTAAGAGTATCAAGATTACTCTTTCCGATCACGATAATATCAATATTTGGTAAAAAATGTTGGTGTTGTCGGAAACTTTCTCGAATAATTCGTTTTAAACGGTTGCGATCGTGTGCCTTTCTGACTCGATTTTTAGCAATTGTGATACCAAGGCGAGGATACTTATTGGTATTTTTTTTGGCGAGAAGGGTAACGTGTTTTGATGGTGCTGCAGTTGCATCTGCAAACACATTGCTAAAGTGGGCCGGAGTTAAGAGACGTAACTCACGTGGAAACGAATAGTCACCCACTTTAGTAACGGTATGAATCAATTATGCTGATAAACGTGCACGACCTTTCGCACGACGAGCAGCTAAAACTTTACGACCGTTTTTAGTTGCCATACGAGCACGGAAACCGTGAGAACGCTTACGCTTTAAATTGCTTGGTTGAAATGTTCTTTTCATGACCTAAGTCTCTATCTAGTTAGTTAAACACAAAGCGTGAATCTTGGTATTTGTGGGCGAGTACCTCAAAGTATCTCTTATTACCCAAAACACGAATTTTTCAATACCGCTGTAAAAGGATGCGAAATAATAGAGATCATTGCTGGCGTTGTCAACGCTTTTCAGCGTATTTGTACCTTTATTTTGATCAATATTTCAACAGTAAAAAGGAACAATTATCTTTTATTCACATGTTATACATGTTTTATCCACAGGGTGTTAAAGATTTTATGCATTTTTATTCTATAACGCTGTGTATAAGTCGTCTATAAAACGCGCTTTTATATGCTTGAATAATGTCTAAAAAACTATTAAAAACAATCGCTTGTGATTTATGTTGATTTGCATATTGAACCTGTACTTTTGTTCATTATACTTAACCACAGATAATAACAAGAAGGTTGCACAAATGCAGTTATGGAATCTTTGTCTCGAACGCTTAGAGCATGAACTTGAGGCACAACAGTTCAGTATGTGGATTCGTCCTTTAAAAGCTGAAGAAACATTTAAGGATCATGCATTAGTGAGTGTGACATTATTTGCCCCAAATCGATTCGTACTTGATTGGGTCCGTGATAAGTATCGTGACCGCATTACTGCTTTGTTTGCTGAATATAAAGGTGATAATGCACCCCAACTTATGTTAGATGTTTTTGCTAAACGTGCTACACCCGTCCCAGATGCAAAGTCTGGCACTATTGCAAATTCTTCTCTCTCTGAAGTAAAAACCGCCGTTCCCGTTGCTGTACCAACACCGACTGAGTTGACAACACCCATTGTCAATCCACACAAGAGCAATATCAACCGAAACTATTTGTTTGATAACTTTGTTGAGGGTAAATCAAACCAGTTAGCACGTGCGGCGGCAAGTAGTGTCGCGGATAATCCCGGCGGTGCGTACAACCCATTGTTTATCTATGGCGGTACTGGTTTAGGTAAAACGCACTTACTACATGCTGTTGGCAATGGCATCTTAAAAAATAAAAAAGATGCGCATATTGTGTATATGCACTCTGAACGTTTTGTACAAGATATGGTTAAAGCCCTACAGAATAATGCCATCGAGGAATTTAAACGCTACTATCGATCAGTCGATGCGTTATTAATAGATGACATTCAGTTTTTTGCGAACAAAGATCGCTCTCAAGAAGAGTTTTTTCATACTTTTAACGCATTATTAGAAGATAACCAACAGATTATTATGACGTCTGATCGCTACCCAAAAGAAATTGATGGGGTAGATGATCGTTTAAAATCGCGTTTTGGTTGGGGCTTGACCATTGCCATCGAGCCCCCCGAGTTAGAGACACGCGTTGCCATTCTCAAACGCAAAGCGGTTGAAAACAGAATTCAATTGGCGGATGAAGTTGCCTTTTTTATTGCTAAGCGTCTGCGTTCAAATGTGCGTGAGTTAGAAGGGGCATTAAATCGCGTTATCGCGAATGCTAATTTTACAGGCCGTGACATTACTATTGATTTCGTACGTGAAGCGTTACGTGACTTGTTGGCTTTGCAAGATAAATTAGTGACAGTTGAAAATATTCAAAAGACCGTCGCTGATTATTACAAAATTAAAGTCTCTGATATTTTATCAAAACGTCGCAGTCGGATTGTAGCTCGACCACGTCAAATGGCGATGGCTTTAGCAAAGGAATTGACCAACCACAGCTTACCAGAAATTGGTAATGGTTTTGGTGGTCGTGATCACACTACCGTTTTACATGCGTGTCGAAAGATTGAATCACTTCGTGAAGAAAATCATGATATAAAAGAAGACTATAAAAACTTGATAAGAACCTTATCTTCTTAATAGAATACATTTACTTACTCAAACGAGAATAACTCTAATGAAATTTACAATAAGCCGTGAGAAGTTCCTGCAACCATTGCAATTGGTATCAGGTGCCATAGAGCGCCGCCACACCTTACCGATCCTGTCTAATATTTTATTAAAAGTAAAAGAAGGTGCACTTTGGCTAACAGGTACGGATCTAGAGGTAGAGTTGATCTCTCGTATTGATTTGGGGCCAGATGCCGTTGAAGGTGAAATCACAGTTCCAGCTAAGAAGTTATTCGATATCTGTAAGGGTTTGACGGCGGATAATGATATTACGTTCGAGGTGGTTGGTAGCAAAGCAACCATTCGTTCTGGTCGTGGACGATATACATTATCAACATTGAGTGCCGCTGATTATCCAAACTTAGAAGACTGGCAGGGCGATGTTGAGTTTGTTATCTCTCAGTCTGAATTAAAGCACTTGATTGATAGTACTAGCTTTGCGATGGCTCAGCAGGATGTGCGTTACTATCTCAATGGGATGTCTTTAGAAACTGAAGATAACCTTATCCGAACGGTTGCAACAGACGGACACCGTTTGGCTTTATGTAATTATGAATATACAGCTGCCACACTGCCTAATCGTCAAGTTATCATCCCTCGCAAAGGTGTACTTGAGATCTCTCGTTTAATTGATGCTAACGATCAAACGGTCATGGTTAAAATAGGTAGCAACCATATATCGATCAAGTCGGCAGATTTTGTATTTACCTCCAAATTAGTTGATGGCCGTTTCCCAGATCATCGCCGTGTATTACCGAAAGAAACAACGAAAGCAGTGATTGCCGATAAAGCTGTCATCAAGGATGCCTTCAGTCGTGCATCGATTCTTTCAAATGAAAAGTTTCGTGGTGTTCGATTGAATTTGTCTAGTGGGGAATTAAAAATTACTGCGAACAACCCGGAGCAAGAGGAAGCTGAGGAAATTGTTGACGTCGAATATCAAGGTGAAGCCTTAGAAATTGGCTTCAACGTAGCCTACCTTATTGATGTTATGAATGCTTTGGAAACAGATAAAGTTAAATTTAATCTGTCTGATGCAAATGCATCTGCATTGATTGAGGATGCACAAAACAGCACTGCACTGTATGTCATCATGCCAATGCGTCTGTAGTAGAATCCGATATTTATGAAACTGGACCAAGTCCAGATTACGCAATTTCGAAATATTGCGTCTGCACACCTTACGCTATCACCACGATTAAATGTGGTGATAGGGCAAAACGGCTCGGGTAAATCCTCACTGCTAGAAGCGCTTCATTACTTGGGTTTCGGTCGTTCTTTTCGTACTAATAAACATCGTTCAGTTATACAAAACGAACAAAAGCAATTCTCCGTATTTGCATTGTGTCACTTATCTGATGGCAGCATTAAAAAAATAGGTTTTTTACGAAACACTAAAGATGAATTTCAATGCAGCATTAACGGTGAAAAGTCACAACGTCTAGCAGACTTGGTTGCACACGTGCCGGTGCAAATTTTTACCCCTCAATCAAGCGACATGCTGTTAGGTGCACCAAACTTACGCAGACGTTTTATAGATTGGGGATTGTTTCACGTGGAACATTCCTTTTATTTGTTATCCATCAATTACGCCAAGGTGTTAAAGCAGCGTAATGCATTGTTAAAGTTAGCCCAAAAAAACACCAGTTTTGATATATCGCAAATCGATTACTGGAGCCACCAATTGGCTTTATTAGGCGAACAGCTTAGTCAAGCTAGGCATAAGTATGTTTCTGCGCTTAAATTGCATTTTAATCGCATTTCTTTGCAATTTTTACCTGAGTTTTCCATAGAAATTTCGTATAATCGGGGATGGGATAATGATGTCCCATTGCAGGAAGCGTTAAACCAAAAATTAGCTACGGATATACGGTTCGGTTTTACCTCACTGGGCCCTCATAAAGCTGATTTAAAAGTTTATGCGAACAATGTGTTAGCAACAGAGCGTTTATCACGTGGACAACTTAGAATGTTGGTTGCTGCGTTGCAATTATCTCAAACCCAACATTTGAGTCAGTTGTCGGAAAAGACAGGTATCTTTCTCTTAGATGATGTGGGTGCCGAATTAGATATGGATAAACGCGAAGTTTTCATTGATGAATTACTTAAAACAAACACACAACTGTTTGTAACTGCAATAGAAGAAAGCCAGCTTTCTTTTGTTAAAAAATATAACGATAAAAAAATGTTTCACGTGGAACATGGCCATGTGAAAGAGGAGCAGTGAAATGTCTGAAGAAAACAATTATGATTCTTCTAGTATCAAAGTTTTAAAAGGATTAGATGCCGTACGCAAAAGACCAGGTATGTATATCGGTGACACAGATGATGGCACAGGTTTACATCACATGGTATTTGAGGTGGTTGACAATTCCATCGATGAAGCTTTGGCTGGTCACTGTTCTGATATCAAGATAAAAATCCATACGGATGGCTCTGTTGCCGTTTCAGATGATGGTCGTGGTATTCCAACAGAAATTCATCCAGAAGAGGGTGTGTCGGCTGCAGAAGTCATCATGACGGTTCTGCACGCAGGCGGTAAATTTGATGATAATTCTTACAAGGTTTCTGGTGGTCTTCACGGTGTAGGTGTCTCAGTAGTCAACGCTTTATCACATAAACTGCGCTTACGGATCAAACGTAACGGTAAAACTCATGAGCAAGAATATATACATGGGGAACCAACAGCACCACTTGCAGTAGTAGGTGACACCACTTCAACAGGAACAGAAATTCGTTTTTGGCCAAGTGAAGAAACGTTTACCAATGTTGAATTTCACTATGATATTTTAGCCAAACGCCTGCGTGAACTATCATTCTTGAATTCAGGTGTGTCGATTATTTTAGAAGATGAACGTGATGGAAAGCGTGATCACTTCAAGTATGATGGTGGGATTCAAGCTTTCGTAGAATATCTCAATCAAAACAAAACACCTGTTCACCAAAAACCATTTCAGTTTGCAGTTGAAAGAGAAGATGGTATCTCCGTAGAAGTATCCATGCAGTGGAATGACTCGTTCCAAGAAAATATTTTCTGTTTCACCAATAACATTCCGCAACGCGATGGTGGTACCCACTTAGCAGGTTTCCGTGCTGCACTAACAAGAACATTAAATACTTTCATGGAAAAAGAAGGATTTAACAAAAAGAACAAGGGCACGACAAGTGCAAGCGGTGATGATGCACGTGAAGGATTGACAGCTGTTATTTCTGTTAAAGTACCTGACCCAAAATTCTCTTCGCAGACCAAAGATAAACTCGTTTCCAGTGAAGTCAAATCAGCTGTAGAAAGCGCAATGGGTGAGGCACTCAGTGAGTTCTTATTAGAAAATCCTGCCGATGCGAAAACGATTGTTGGCAAAATTATCGATGCAGCACGTGCGCGGGAGGCGGCTCGCAAAGCACGAGAAATGACACGTCGTAAAGGTGCATTAGACTTAGCTGGTTTACCTGGTAAATTAGCTGATTGCCAAGAAAAAGATCCTGCTCTATCAGAACTGTATATTGTGGAGGGTGATTCGGCGGGTGGTTCTGCCAAACAAGGCCGTAATCGTAAAAATCAAGCAATCTTGCCATTAAAAGGTAAGATTCTAAATGTCGAAAAGGCGCGTTTTGATAAAATGCTGTCATCACAAGAAGTGGCTACATTGATTACAGCTTTGGGTTGTGGCATTGGTCGGGATGAATATGATCCAGAAAAATTGCGGTATCATAGTATCATCATCATGACGGATGCGGACGTTGATGGTTCGCATATTCGTACTTTGTTGCTCACCTTTTTCTATCGTCAGATGCCGGAGATTATTGAGCGTGGTTATATCTATATCGCTCAACCTCCTCTGTATAAGATCAAAAAAGGTAAACAGGAACAGTATTTAAAAGATGATGATGCATTGAATGCCTACTTAACATCAATTGCAGTTGATAATGCATCTTTGGTCACAGCAGAAGGGGTACCGGGGATCTCTGGTGTAGCCTTAGAAACACTGGTTAAACAATATCAAGCAGCGGAGAAGATGATTGTACGTATGTCACGTGTTATGCCGCAAGATGTGTTAAACCGTTTAGTCTATAGCCCAATTTTATCGCCGAATGACTTCGACTCTGAAATTGCGTTACAAAACTTTGCTGACACATTAGTTAAGTCACTGTCTGATGAAGAAAGTGACGGTGCAACGTATTCTGCAGAGGTACGTACAGATGAAGAAATCAATCAACGTTATATTGCCTTGATTATGCGTATGCACGGTATTGATTATACCTACAAAATAGATAGCGATTTTGTTAGCTCGTCTGAATACACAAAGATTGCTGAATTAAACCAATCTATTAATGGCATGATGGGTGAAGGTGCATATATTCAACGTGGTGAGCGAACCAAGCCAGTTGAATCATTTGAGGAAGCGTTAGCATGGATAATGGCAGAAGCAAAACGTGGACAATATATTCAGCGTTATAAAGGCTTGGGTGAAATGAATCCAGATCAACTTTGGGAAACAACAATGGATCCTGAGACCCGTCGCATGTTGCAAGTCACGATTGAAGATGCCATTGGTGCGGATCAATTGTTTACTACATTGATGGGGGATCAGGTGGAACCTCGTCGTCACTTTATTGAAACTAATGCATTAAATGTAGAAAACTTAGACGTATAAACTTGTCTTACATCGTCAATAGTCTGATTGCGCTTAGCTGTTTTCATCACTGAATAAGCGGTATCAGACTTTTTTATAAGCGTCTTTACGCCAAAAATATACGCAACAAATTACATAGGCTGGTGTCGGTACCAATGTTCTTGAAGTGCAGCTAATGCCTCATAAAAAGGAGTCATTGGTACAGTTTCAATCAACCAAAGCGCATAAGCAGTGGCTTCTAAAGTAGACATACTACCAGCAAATGGAGCCTTTCTGATTGCATATTGCGAAGCAGGAGCGTTGGCAAAAGAAACACAGGGTAGTGCTTGTAGCCATGCATGAGTTTCCCAAATTTTTTTTGTTTTACGCCAACTCCCATCTAAAAGAATAATATGTTTAATGTATGTAGTATTACATTGAGATGGATCAGATTGATTGGCTTGAGCGCTCCATTTTTCAAGGTCAACGGCGAATTCACTAGGATAGATTACTACGGTATTTGTTGCTGTGATTTCACTCGGTTGTGGTACGGGTTCATCTGTGACAAAAACCTTACATCGATTAAGAATCAATTGTAATAAGCGCACTGTATTTTTCGCATGGCTGACTTCAGTAGGATCTTGAAGTATCCAAACTTTTACACGGTGATGGATAGTAACAAGTGCAGAGCAAATGCATGTTGTGATTGGGTAGGAGCAAGCAGGACAAAAGGTGCGTTTTGGTTTATTCATCCACGACTGGATAACAAGGATCCCCCCATAACTCATCTCTATGTTCGAGCAATATATTGATCATAATAGGTACAAAGTCGTCTAAGAAGGCAACGCAAATTTGTAATTCTTTGCGGTTCGAGGTGCTATTCCAAGTACAACCACCATGCACAAATTGGTTTCGCAAGGTATACATACGAGATAAAATAATACTAATTAAAACATCTGTTTGACTTTTGTCAGCTATGACGGTGGCCAAACGATGTTGTTCTGATTTGTACGCTTGTAACCACTGGCTTTCAGTCTTTTGGTTGTTCTGATAATCCCAAAAGGGTTGGAATACATACTTATCC
>JBEVCF010000023.1:0-14027 GCA_040514355.1 Glaciecola sp. | reverse complement strand
ATCGCGTAGCGACGAGGGCAGGAGCCCGAGATAATCCTGCCGTCCTCGCCATTTAGACAGCCCTTACATAGGTTTTTCGAACGGCACTTGTATGGTTATTTTGGTGCCATTGTCACTTTGCATATCAAATATACCTCCTAGTGACACGGTGCGGTTATACATGCCACTAAGACCAAAGCCCTCATCGATATTGGTACGCTCAAAACCAATGCCATTATCTGTAATTTCCAGATAAAGTTGTTCGATCGTGACATGCATCAATACATGAAACTGGGTGGCTTGTGAGTACTTAATGGCATTGTTAGCTGCTTCTTGGATAATCCGATAAAGAACGATGCTTCTGCTATCATTTAAAAAGCGATTCATGCCTACATGTGTGAATGTGTATTGAATATTTTGTATTGCGAGTTTTTTCTCCAGGTCATCACTCTCCAAGGCGCCTATCAATCCTTTTTCTTCAATGATCATCGGTTTTAGGCGATTGACTATTTCATAAATTGAGACGTAGATCATGTGAGAATAGTTGCGTAATTGAGTGAAAGTGGAGCGCTTTGATTGCGGCACCTGTGCTTGTACCTCTAATTCGGTCAAGGAATTCTGTAACACTGTTAGTTTAGTTTGTAATTGGTCGATCATCGTTTGCGATAACATTTGTTTTTGCTGTTCTTGCGACGTGAATAACTGTTTGTTTAGCAACTGAATTTGCTCATTTACTGACGCAACTGTCTCGTTGTTACGCGCTACCACTAATTGCCCATCGCGAATCGTTTTCTGTACTTCATCGAGCTCAAAAATCATTGCACTTACATATAAAGTAAGGATGTTGATGCATAACAAAAACCACAGCACTTCCCTCACAGTAAAGCCTGCACTACTAAAGAGATAGGTATTGAGTTCGCTTTGGTAAGCGAGCGTGACGTCTATGACATTGTCAAATGTTGAGAAATTCGTATAGGGGGTAAATTGTGCCAGTTTGAAAACTATATAAAACAAGGTGATAGCATTAAATGTTAATGCGAAACCACATAATCCCCACCAACGATGACGATAACAAAACCACAGGATAGGGATAACCAAAAACATACTGGCATAGCGGATCAGGTCAATGGCATACACCAATATTAGCAATAATATGCATGCGACTAATAGCAACTGTTGGTACACCACATTACCCGTTTCAGGGAACATATACACTCGGTTGTGCGAATGCATTAACCAGAGCATAAATGTATTGAGCAATATAAATAAACTCAATAAATGTCCTGTTAAATGGTAAGACAATAAAGACCAAATAATCTGCTGATGTTGCGATATTAAGAGCAAGTCTAAGCTCAATTGAACAACAGTAAAGACCAACCCTCCGATGATCAACAAATGTGTGAATTGCAAACGGAATACATGCTGTTTAATAAGCGCTACTTGAGTCATTCGAGCAGCGAGTAGGCTGAAGCAATATAGGATGAAATAATCGACAAACAACCACGGTTGAAAAAGTGGTTGTAAGAGTATGAAAAAGGTATATTCAGACAACAGTATGAAACTAAACCAGCCCCATAAACGGGTCGAATAAGCGCAGCAAAATAAAAATCCAACAATCTGATGAGTATTCATGACATTTGACCCGGTCCTCGCATTAAAAAACGCGTCAAAAAGCATACACAATGCTAAAGCAATCATCAGTGCAAAGCAGATAACTCGCCCAGAGTGGCGCATTTCTGTGTTGCGGTTAGGGTAGGCAAACAGGTGAATAAAACGTTTAGAAAGGGAATACTGCATGAATGCACGCCTTGGGGTCATTGTTCAGGGTCAGTTTACCCCCTAATGCTAGAACGATGTTGTCAATTGTACTGAGTCCTGTGCCGTAGTTGCCGGCAAGTACGTGCTCGGGAAAGCCTTGTCCATCATCGTGAAATGTGACCAAAAGCTGCTGTTCTTTTAGCTTTACCGAGACCGAACAGGTACTACAGCGGCTGTGCTGCAAAACATTATCAATAGACGTTTGGATCACACGTAAAGCAGACATTTTTAATAACTCTGGTGCGGTATCAATGTCGGGTTGAGCATGAACAGTCAGTTTGATGTGTTGTTCATACAAATGGCTTTTTAAAAACTCTCCGGAGATAGTACCGTACAACCCCACCTCATCAAAAATACGCGGACGTAACCAGTGCATCAGATTATAAGCTGTATCATATACCTCATCGGTTGAGTTTTTTATCCGTTGTAGTAACTCAGGTTTACAATTTTCAAAATAGGATTGTCTATTTGCTACGCTAAATAGTGTGCGCAAAGCAATGATGTTTTGCCCGACATCATCATGTAGCTCTTGTGATAGGTATTTGCGCTCTTGTTCTTGAAAGCTAACTAATTTACTCGCTAATTTCTGTAAATTTTCCCGTGAGTGCTGCAAGTCAGATTGTTGCGTATCTAAAAAGACATTGTGTTGGAGCAGGGCCTGCTCAGATGCGCTGTGTTCAAACTGTAGCGCTGCAGTCACTAAACCTAACAGGAAATAAGCAATCAAAAACGGTTGGAATGAAATCAGTACCTGTGATGGGGCGTCATATAATAATATCCATAGCACAATGTTTATCCAGGTCGCACAAAGCAAACTGCCAAACCAAGAATATTTATATCCCATCCAGACAATAGGTAGGAATAAAGTTATTTTTAACACACTGTGTGTCGTATCAGTGAAAGCAAACAAGATTATCATCAGTGCGGTTAACAATGTAAGTAAACACAATGCTTCTTGTAACTTAATAGTAAAGGGAATCGTTCTTTTTTGTCGTACCCATTGCACGACCAGAAACAAACACACTGCTAATAGGATCCCAGGGTAGGCAGCTAGATTATGTTGCAAAAAAATAGCAAACTTCTCGCCTTGTGGTGCGCGGTCGTAAACTGAAGTGTTCGATAAAAAGTAGAAGCCAATATTATTGAGACGCAACAACATCCCCAAAAATACAAGGTATACAATGGATTTAAGAGAAAATAAATTATCTCGTAAATGCCGCGTTCTGACATAATAAATAATCGGTAAAACAGGCAGAATCATACAGATTGACAAGACAAAGTGCCTGACTAAGTCATAGTAAATTGACCCTTGATATTGGACCGTGGCACCGCTGGCTATACAGATAGCAAGTACGGCTGTACCCCAGTATCGGTAAGGTAGAAAAATAAAAATGAGAAATTGAAAACCTAGAGGGAAATACCAAATAACAAATCCGGGAATTTGTACATAGTGAAAAGAAAAGCTAAATGAGATGAATTGCCCCAAACTGACAACAGTGAAGCAGAACACATGAGGCAACAGCGAGAGCATAAACGTAGCCCGTTCAGCTCGAGTCATCAGTGATTTAATATGGGATAGCGAGTTATAAAACACATCCCAATAATGCAACCATGTCTTGCTATGTGGCATATAATATCATTATTAATTTGATGTTAAGCTATTGCAAACGTAGTTATAAATCACTTTGCTCTATCAAACCATACTTTAAGGCAAATTTAGTTAATTGAAAGGTGTTTCCAAATTCAAATTTTTTCAGTATGTTACGTCGGTGAACATGCGCAGTTTTGGTCGCAATCTCTAAAATCTGTGCAACTTTTTTGGGTTCATGTCCCATTGCAAGTAGGGCAAATACTTCTTTTTCCCTTGTGGTTAAATCTAAGTATTCTTGATATTGAGGGTCAATATGCGCGTGTTGGCTGACACTTTGGCTAAAGTAATCTCCTCCTGCAAGCACAATAGACATGGCGTTAAGCAACACATCCGCTGCGTCACGCTTTGAAATAAAGCTGTTAACCTTCAATGCTTTGGCTGTTAGTACATAGTGTGGGTTTTCATACATGCTAAGCACAATGACTAATAGCTTGGGGTGTTTGCGCTTGACCTTTTCAATTAATTGTAACCCATTCATCCCAGGTAAAGAGATATCGCAGATTAATAAATCGACATTAACAAAATTTTGTTCCTGTAGTGTTGTTTCTGCGTCAGCATAAGAACCGACAATACGATACATATTCTCGCTGTTGATCAGTTGAGAAAAGCCATCTCTTACTAAATCATGATCATCTACTAAAACGACATTTTTTGTCATGTATTGCCTCTCTTTCTTTTTTGATTGTAGTCATAAATAAAAAAGGATGTACACGATAAATTTCTAAGAAATATTCTTAGAAAGAACTCTTGGTCATGCTTTGGTCGGTAATAATGCCCCTAAAGTGTTGATTAAATAGTGTGTTGTCTACCGTTTTTCTAAAGTATTTATATCGCTGTCATAAAAATGGGAATCTCTATGCAACACGCTTCATCTTTATTTAGGAAAGCGGCTTTGGAACACTTCAATAATCTGGTCAAAGGACAAATATTAATTGGTCGCACCGTGAAATTTAACCTGATTTTGACGGCCGTAAGCGTGTTATTTGTTACGCTGTGTTTAGGCGTTTATTCAATCAATCTCCATCGCGTCGAAACGGTGAGTGGATTTGTAAAACCGCAACAGGATATTGTTAAGATCCAAGCATTGACGGCAGGGGTGATCACCAAAATATTGGTGCATAATGATCAATATGTGACACAAGGCACCCCCTTATTTGAAGTGCAACAACCGCCATCTCAACAACATCCGTGGCGAGATATTGTTGAGTTACGTGCTCATTTTGAGTCGCAGCGGCAACATCACCAAGCCGTATACAAAGTTGTTGAGCAAGCTATCCAGGAAGACATAGTACATACCAAACGGCAACAACAAACGCTACCACAGCGCCTCAAATTGCTTGAAACAAAGCAAGCGCAGATGACTGAGGAAAGGTTGGCGGCTGAGCAAACTTTGATGCGTTTAATCCAGCTGGCGGGACATGACTTTGTCAGCGAAGAGCGTGTTCGACAACAGCGCACTTCACTGCAGCAGCTCAAACAAAAGCAAATTGATCTCGCATTGCAGTTTGCCAACCACCAGGAGCAGCAAGAAGCATTAGTGAATCAACTCAAGCAACTCGAACATCAGTACCGTACGCAAGCTTTAGCGCATGAGGACAAAATGATGCAGTCACATTTTTCTGAGCAACAAGCTGAGCATGCATTTTCAAAATACATTGTTTCCACCACTGATGGTGTCGTGACTAATATTCATCACACAACAGGACAGACTGTCCATGCAGCGGCAACATTGCTCACTATACTCCCGCATGCAGATTCGTTAGATGTGGTGTTATTGGTACCGTCAAAGGCGTTTGGCTTTGTGGAAGAGGGACAGTTGGTTTCAATTCGAATGGATGCGTTTCCGCATGTCAAATTCGGTATGCTGTCGGGACGTGTCATACATACCGGAAAATCCATTTTTTTACCGCATGAGTTATCCGCACCTGTCGTGCTACAAGAACCTGTTTTTCGAGTTTTGGTTAGTTTAGATGAACCAACGTTTTCAGGACAGCCACTGCCTTTAATTGCAGGCATGACATTGCAGGCAGATATTCAACTTGAACTGCGTTCAGTGCTTGAATGGATCTTAGAGCCATTATTAGCTTGGGAGGCGCGGGTATGATTTATCAGTCTGAAGCAACAGAATGTGGTTTAGCCTGCGTAGCAATGGTAGCTCAGCATCACGGTTGCTTTGTGTCCTTGAGGCAGTTGAGGGAGCAATTACGCATTTCTCTGCAAGGTACCAGCTTACATGATGTGAGTTTACTAGCGCAGCATTTAGGTTTGCGAACTAGAGCTGTCAAATGTGAACTCGATGAGTTAGCGCAATTGGCGTTGCCTGCGATTTTGCATTGGGACATGCACCACTTTGTTGTGGTAACCGCCGTGCACAAGAACAGTATCCGTATTGCTGATCCAGCAGTGGGGGAGCGTACAGTACAGATGAAGGAGGTCAATGGGCGATTTACTGGAATAGCACTTGAATGTCATCCAGCACAGCACTTTGTTAAATCAAAGCCCCAAGACACGTTACATTTGCGTGATTTTTACCGATGTATACCCAACCTCACCGTCGCGCTGGTAAAAGTCTTTGTTTTATCATTCATATTGCAAGGTTTAGTCTTGGCGATACCCTTTTATACTCAAGTGGTAGTGGATGAAGTGTTAGTTAACCTGCAGCGTGACCTACTGAGTCTTTTAGCCGTTGGTTTTGGTTTTTTATTCGTATTTAAAGTGCTGAATGAAACCTTACGCAGTTGGTTATTGTTGTATATAAATACGCGGTTTGGCATACAGATTCATACCATGTTATTTCAACATCTCATGGCGCTACCGCTACGGTTTTTTGCTGCACGTCACATAGGTGATGTGTTATCAAAGTTTGGTTCTTTGCATGAAATTCGCACGTTGATCACCGATAAAATGGTTGCTAGTGTGATAGACGGTTTACTTTCCATACTCGTATTTGTGCTCCTGTGCTTGTATCACTTGCAGCTGGCATTGATGATCTTAGCAGTCATTGTTGCGCTTGGATTAATACAATGGTTTATGCACCCTTTACTCAGAAACCAGCATGAACAAGTCGTGCTGGCCGGTGCACAAGAACAATCCTATTTTATCGAAAGCGTGAGAGGCATTGAGGGTATCAAATTGTTCGGAGCCAAACCAAAGCGGATAGAAAATTGGCTCAATCACCATATTCATACAGCAAACTGCAGCTATCGCCTAGGCAAATGGGAAATTAGCTTGTACACACTGCAACAGTTATTACTTAACCTGTTACAGGTAGGCGTCGTATTTATAGTGGCCAAAGCAGTGTTAGCTGGGCATATGAGCATTGGTATGTTGTTTGCGTTTTTAGCGTATAAACAGCAATTTACAACGCGGATGCTTGATTTACTGCAACATCTTTTAGCGTTTCGCCTGGTTAATCTGCACTTAGAACGCGTCGCTGACATTGCCTTGCATGCACCTGAACAAGAGACCAATAATCCAGTGCAACACAGTCTGAGCGGCGCATTAAACGTATCAGGATTATGTGCACAGCACCACAGTAATATGCCAGCGCAATTTACGGATATTCATTTTTCTGTTCAAGCCGGTGAATATGTTGCAGTGGTGGGAGAAACAGGGATTGGAAAAAGTACGTTACTAAAATTGTGTACGGGCTTACTTGAGCCGCAACACGGAACCATAACGGTGGATGGCTATACGTTGGCACAATTAGGGCAGGCACAATACTTGCGTCAAGTTGCAGTCGTGATGCAACAAGACGTGCTGTTATCAGGTACCTTGGCTGAAAATATTGCGTGTTTTGCAGAACCAGTTGATATGCAAAAAGTCATAAGGGCTGCGCAATCTGCGTACATTCATGATGATATTATGCAAATGCCCCTGCAGTACCAAAGTGTTGTAACCGACATGGGGAATAATTTGTCAGGTGGGCAAAAACAACGTTTATTAATTGCACGCGCGTTGTATCACGAACCTAAAATACTGTTTTTAGATGAGGCGACCAGTCACTTGGATTTACATACCGAACAACGGGTTAATGCCGCTCTGGTAAGTTTATCATGTACGGTCATTGCCGTTGCGCATCGCCCACACACTATTTTGCAAGCTGACCGAATTTTAGAGTTACGTAAAAATATGATGATTGATGTGACAAAATCGTTTCGTTCAAAATACCAGCAAACCGCAAAAAATACGAACTAAATGCAATTTTGCCTTGACACTTACTATGGATACTTTTAATATGCGCTCCGCTTTAGACGGCAGTGAAACAATGGTGGGCGTAGCTCAGTTGGTAGAGCCCCGGATTGTGATTCCGGTTGTCGTGGGTTCAAATCCCATCGTCCACCCCACTTTCGCTTTTGGTTTAAGCATCTGATGAGATTCTCTCATATTTCGCGGGAGTGGTGGAATTGGTAGACACGCTGGATTTAGGTTCCAGTGCTTCACGGCGTGAGAGTTCAAGTCTCTCCTTCCGCACCAATATCTAAGATCGGTGAGTGGCGCAGCTTGGTAGCGCACTTGGTTTGGGTCCAAGGGGTCGCAGGTTCAAATCCTGTCTCACCGACCATCTTAAACATCTATTGCACATATCAAAATTTTCTCTCATTTCTACTCTGTACTATTTTGCTCGTGGGCTGTATAATGCGCCGTCTTTTATTATGGTTCGGACTATTTTAGTCCTGTTAAACCGCAAAACCGCGTAAGAAAACGCATAGTTGAGGTAGAATAATGCAAGTTTCAGTCGAGACGACTCAAGGTTTAGAACGTCGCGTAACAGTTACTGTTCCAGCAGCTAATATTGACGAAGCAGTAAAAGCTCGTTTACAACAATTAGCTAAAACACAACGTATCAATGGTTTCCGTCCTGGGAAAGTACCGGTTAAAGTT
The DNA here is from genome assembly GCA_040514355.1 of Glaciecola sp. Classification (GTDB taxonomy): domain Bacteria; phylum Pseudomonadota; class Gammaproteobacteria; order Enterobacterales; family Alteromonadaceae; genus Opacimonas. The sequence continues at coordinate 5,695 of JBEVCF010000023.1, read as the reverse complement.
ATCCAAAACCGTTTTGGTGCATCTGTTCGTCAAGAAGTAACAGGTGACGTTGTGCAACGTCATTTCTATGAAGCTATTATTCAAGAAAAAATTACACCAGCAGGTATGCCAACATTTGATTTGACTAAAGATGTAGCAGGTGAAGATTTAGAGTTCACAGCGACATTTGAAGTTTATCCAGAAGTTGAATTACAAGCATTGGATAAAGTCACAATTGAAAAGCCTGTTGTCGAAATTAAAGACAAAGACTTGAAAGAAATGATGAAAACGCTACAAACGCAACACGCTGACTGGAAAGAAGGCAAGCGTAAAGCGAAGAAAGATGACCGTGTAACCATTGATTTTGTTGGTACAATTGACGGTGAAGAGTTTGAAGGTGGTAAAGCAGAAGATTTCCCACTTGAGCTTGGCAAAGGTCGTATGATCCCTGGTTTTGAAGATAATATTATTGGTCTTAAGCCAGGTGAAGAGTGTGTTGCTGATGTAACCTTCCCAGAAGATTATCACGCTGAAAACTTAAAGGGTAAAGCGGCGCAGTTTGCGATTACTGTGAAGAAGGTAGAAGGTTTAAACTTACCTAAAGTCGATGAAGAGTTCGCTAAATTGTTCGGTGTAGAAGAGGGTGGTGTTGAAGCTCTTGAAGCTGAAGTTCAAAAAAACATGCAACGCGAACTTGATCAAACAGTGAAAGCGAAAGTCAAAGAGAACGTGATTGATGCGTTGTTAGAAGCTCACGAAATCACAGTGCCTCAGGCTTTGTTAGACCAAGAAATCAACGCTTTACGTGAACAAGCAAAGCAGCGTTTTGCGCAACAAGCCGGTGGTCAAACTGATAACTTGCCAGAACTACCTGCAGAATTGTTTACTGACAATGCGAAGCGTCGTGTATCAATCGGTTTGATCTTAGGTGAAGTCATTAAAGCCAACGACTTGAAAGCCGATGAAGATAAGGTTAACGCATTAATTGAAACGACCGCTTCTGCTTATGAAGATCCACAAGAAGTCATTGACTATTACCAGTCAAATCAAGAGCTAATGACGCAAATGCAAAATGTTGCATTAGAAGAACAAGCGATTGACTGGGTGCTATCTCAAGCAAAAGTGAAAGAAGTTAAAACGAAGTTTGACGAGATCATGAACAAACAAGCATAAATTCTTATGCAACGTTTGACTTTTGAGGTCATACCCTGATTAAATGCCCAGTAACAACTGGGCTTTTTTTTATCTAAAAGGAAATTACATTGAATACATTTGACGATGTCCAAAACGCACTCGTTCCCATGGTGATAGAGCAGACTTCAAAAGGCGAACGTTCGTTCGATATTTATTCTCGACTGCTAAAAGAAAACGTGATCTTTTTGGTGGGGCAAGTTGAAGACCATATGGCTAACTTGATTGTTGCACAAATGTTGTTTTTAGAATCTGAAAATCCAGAAAAAGACATTTTCTTGTACATCAACTCCCCAGGTGGTTCTGTCACCGCAGGGATGGCTATCTACGATACAATGCAATTCATCAAGCCCGATGTGAGCACAGTATGCATTGGTCAGGCGGCAAGTATGGGGGCATTTCTGTTGAATGCTGGCGCCAAAGGTAAGCGTTATTGTTTGCCCAATTCACGTGTCATGATCCATCAACCGTTGGGTGGTTTCCAGGGGCAAGCGTCAGATTTTGAAATTCATGCCAAGGAAATTCTGAGTATCAAAGAAAAAATGAACCGCATCATGGCTGAGCATGCGGGCCGTGATTATGAGGATCTGAAACGCGATACAGATCGTGATAATTTCTTGAGTGCGCAAGAAGCCCTGGATTATGGGTTAATTGATCACATTATGACTTCACGTAACGACCTAAACTAAATAAATTTTAAAAAATAGTCTATAGTAAAGGCTGAAGCTAACAGTTGGACGTATCTTATATAACGAATAGCTTACGAGGCGTAATAAATGAGTGATAAACACAATAGTGATGGCGATAATAAACTTTTGTACTGTTCTTTTTGTGGAAAGAGCCAGCACGAAGTGCGTAAGCTAATTGCCGGTCCTTCCGTTTTCATATGTGATGAGTGTGTTGAATTGTGCAACGACATTATCCGTGAAGAAATCAAAGAAATTTCTCCTAAACAAAAACAAGATTCTCTACCCAAGCCGCACGAGATCCATGCGCATCTTGACGACTATGTCATTGGTCAAGAAAAAGCAAAAAAAGTGCTGGCGGTTGCAGTTTACAATCACTACAAGCGCTTAAAGAACGGTGATGTTCATAATGGTGTTGAGTTGGGTAAGAGTAATATTCTGCTGATCGGTCCAACTGGAAGTGGCAAAACATTACTGGCCGAGACGTTGGCCCGCCTCCTAGATGTGCCTTTTACCATGGCCGACGCAACCACCCTCACAGAAGCAGGTTATGTGGGTGAAGACGTCGAGAATATTATCCAAAAATTGTTGCAAAAATGCGATTACGACGTAGAAAAAGCACAACGTGGCATTGTCTATATCGATGAGATTGATAAGATCTCACGCAAATCTGATAACCCTTCCATCACCCGTGATGTATCAGGTGAGGGGGTACAACAAGCATTATTGAAACTCATTGAAGGGACCATTGCATCGGTACCGCCTCAAGGTGGACGCAAGCATCCACAGCAGGAGTTTCTACAAGTTGATACATCCAAGATTTTATTCATTTGCGGTGGTGCATTTGCTGGTTTGGACAAGGTTATCGAGCAACGTTCAGCGAAGGGCACGGGTATTGGCTTTGGTGCGAATGTGAAGAGCAAAGCAGAAGAGCATGCCGAGGGTGAGTTATTTAAACAAGTTGAGCCAGAAGACTTGGTGCGCTATGGTTTGATTCCTGAGTTTATTGGTCGTTTACCGGTCGTGACAAGTCTGGAAGAGTTGGATGAAGCCGCATTGATTCAAATTCTCACGGAGCCAAAAAATGCGATCACTAAACAATATGGCGCCTTATTTTCACTCGAAAATGCTGAATTGGAATTCCGTCAAGATGCCTTACATGCCATTGCGCGTAAAGCAATGGACCGCAAAACGGGAGCACGAGGCTTGCGCTCTATTGTGGAAGCGGTTCTGCTTGATACGATGTATGAGTTACCTATGAAAGAGAATGTCAGCAAAGTTGTGATTGATGAAACGGTCATTCAAGGTGAGTCTAATCCAATATTGATTTATGACAGTGGTGACCAAGCTGCTGGTGCTGAAACAGAGTAGTTCTCACTAAATAAAAAAGCCCCCGCAGTACAAGCGCTTCGGGGGTTTTTTTGTTAGCAAGTTGAACTTTATGTTTTTATCCCCATTATAATTAGTAGTAAAAAATTAACAGAGAATGTGAATGTCTTCAGAATCCGTAACATTATCTATGCCAATTCTCGCTTTGCGGGATGTCGTTGTTTACCCGCATATGGTGATCCCATTATTTGTAGGTCGTGAAAAATCCATTCAATGCCTCGAGGCTGCGATGGAGCAAGATAAGCAGATTTTTTTGGTCGCGCAGAAAGACGCGTCGATTGATGAACCGCGTACCGAAGATATTTATACTACGGGTACAGTCGCAACGATTTTACAACTGTTGAAATTACCTGATGGAACGGTGAAGGTGTTAGTTGAGGGAGCTATTCGCGCTCATGTTGAAGAGTATTCTCAAGTTGATCCCTTTTTTAAAGGAACAGTGCAAACTATCCAAGATGAAAGGATTGCTGATGCTGAAGCAGAAGTGCTATCGCGCTCCGCCATCTCTCAGTTTGAAGGCTATGTCAAACTCAATAAGAAAATTCCACCAGAGGTGTTGACCTCTCTGACCGGTATCGATGACGTTGCGCGATTAGCCGATACTATGGCTGCACATATGCCGCTTAAGCTCGCTGAAAAACAAAAAGTGTTAGAGATGAGCGGTGTAGAAGAACGCCTAGAGTACTTGATGGCGTTGATGGAAGGTGAGATTGATCTTCTGCAGGTTGAGAAAAAAATCCGCACACGCGTGAAAAAGCAAATGGAGAAATCGCAACGCGAATATTATCTCAATGAGCAAATGAAGGCGATTCAAAAAGAGTTAGGTGAACTTGAAGATGCACCCGATGAATTTGAAGCGTTAAATCAAAAAATCACTGAAGCAAAAATGCCCACAGAGGCTTTGGACAAAGCAAAAGCTGAGTTAAACAAGTTAAAAATGATGTCACCGATGTCGGCTGAAGCGACAGTGGTGCGTAGTTACATAGAATGGCTGACGGCAGTGCCATGGCATAAACGCTCGCCAGTCAAAAAAGATTTGGCCCGCGCAGAAGGTATTTTGAATCACGACCATTATGGCTTGGAAAAAGTCAAAGAACGCATCTTGGAATATTTGGCTGTACAGCAGCGCGTGAAAAAATTAAAGGGTCCTATTTTGTGTCTTGTTGGGCCTCCAGGTGTAGGTAAGACGTCACTAGGTCAATCCATAGCCAAGGCGACGGGACGTAAATATATCCGGATGGCACTAGGTGGGGTACGTGATGAAGCGGAGATCCGAGGTCATCGTCGCACCTATATCGGTTCACTGCCTGGCAAACTGATTCAAAAGATGTCTAAAGTGGAAGTTAAAAACCCGCTCTTTTTGTTAGATGAGATCGATAAGATGTCTTCCGATATGCGCGGCGATCCGGCTTCGGCGTTATTAGAGGTACTCGATCCAGAACAAAATGCGAGCTTCAGTGACCATTATTTAGAAGTGGACTATGATTTGTCAGATGTCATGTTTGTAGCGACATCCAATAGTATGAATATCCCAGGTCCCCTATTAGACCGCATGGAAGTCATTCGTTTATCTGGTTATACCGAAGATGAAAAACTGAATATTGCCACTCAGCATTTGATTGAAAAGCAAATGGAACGCAATGGTCTCAAACAAGGCGAAGTGGTTATCGATGAGTCGGCAATAATCGGTATTATTCGTTACTACACCCGCGAAGCAGGCGTGCGGAGTTTGGAGCGTGAAATATCAAAAATATGTCGGAAGGCCGTGAAAATGATTCTGTTAAAAGAACAAACGGCGCCTGTCCATGTGCATCAAGATAATTTGGGTGACTTTCTTGGGGTGCAACGCTTTGACTATAACAAAGCAGAAGACCACAATCAGATCGGGCAGGTCAACGGCCTCGCATGGACTGAAGTCGGCGGTGATTTGCTGACGATAGAAGCAACTGCGGTACCAGGAAAAGGTAAAACGACATGCACAGGTTCCCTAGGGGATGTCATGTTAGAGTCAATTAAAACCGCCATGACGGTCGTACGTGCTCGCGCTGAAAAGCTACGCATTAATGATGATTTTCATGAAAAACGCGATATTCATGTGCATGTCCCTGAAGGTGCGACCCCTAAAGATGGCCCCAGTGCCGGTATTGGTATGTGTACTGCATTGGTGTCTAGTTTAACGGGTAACCCTGTACGCAACGATGTAGCAATGACAGGTGAAATTACCTTGCGTGGGGAAGTATTGATGATTGGAGGCCTTAAAGAAAAATTATTGGCAGCACATCGTGGGGGAGTAAAACGCGTCGTCATTCCTAAAGACAATGCACGAGACTTAGAAGATATTCCAGATAATGTAAAATCTGACCTCGAGATTTTCCCTGTGCAATGGATTGATGAAGTATTGGACTTGGCGCTTGAACACCCCGTTGCTCAATTTTGCATCAAATCTAGTG
>JBEVCF010000022.1:322-3675 GCA_040514355.1 Glaciecola sp. | reverse complement strand
ATGCACAATACATGCTAGATTTAGCAGAACAAGCCATTGCGAATGGTGAAGCGGTTGCGGTAGGAGATATTCAACCACACTACATCCGCGATAAGGTCACGTGGAAAAAGCTGCCTGGTCGTGAATAATCACTTCAGGTATGATTCAGATTAACGTGTTACTATAAATTATCATTGTTAATGGGAGTGATGATGACTCTGCGTGTGTTTTTTGTTGTGATAGTTACCGTCCTGAGCAGTGCTTGCACAAGTTTGCCCGAGGTCCTGCAAACGTCAGCAGATACCAACCTGGTCAGCTACCAGCAAGTCGTGCTGAATAATACTACTGAGAATGCTCATGCGCGCTGGGGGGGAGTGATTGCAAAAGTGGAGAACAACGCTGATGGCTCCGTGATCGAGATTGTCCATTATCCTTTGTCTTATTCCGGTCGTCCTAATTTACGGGCCGAGAGTATTGGCCGCTTCAAGGCCTTGGTGGATGGTTTTATTGACCCGTTGGTATTCAAACAAGAGCGGGTGGTCACCGTGGTTGGTAGCGTCGGTCAAGCGATCACAGATAAAGTCCAAGCACAACCTTATGTCTACCCTAGCATTCACGTATCTGGTTACCATCTGTGGGAAGATATCAAGGACATCGATGTGCAGACCTTGCACATCATGCCGTATTACCGTTTTGGGCATGGTTTTGGCTTCGCAAGCGGTTTTCCCTACTTCCGCAGCCCGCACTTTTACCACTATCTCCAAGACCGACGGATCCGGATTCGTTCCAACAATCGTCAATCTGGTTCACCTGAAGGGATCCCTGAAACACCAAGAGCCTCAGACTCAACCTCGTCCACCACGACTAGACAAGATTTACCTGAACCCAATGTGCCTCCGCCCCGTCCACGTTTGGACCGACCTTTACAAGTAGCAGAACGCGAAAGGATGCGCCATCACTGATGCCATGGTTTGATGGAATATTCACGAATGCCAGTGGCTTAGCTCTCGCCACGTTAAGTTCTGCGCCACTCGATGCGATTACCAAACAAACCCAGGTAGTGGTTTGTTTGCATGGGTGGTTAGATAACGCTGCGACGTTTGGTCCTTTGCAAAACGAGATTGATAAACAGGATTTAAAATCCGACCTTGTCTGGGTATGTGTCGATTTTCCTGGGCATGGTTGGTCACAACATCGCAGTGCAGATACGGTGTATCACCATACCGATTATGTGATGGATATTGCGTCAGCGCTGGCTATGTCGGGTTGGCAAAATATCGTATTAGTTGGTCATTCAATGGGGGGCATTGTCGGAGCGAGTGTTTGTGCACTTGTCCCAGATATCATTACACACTTTGTGAGCATCGAGGCGTTTGGACCATTGCAATCGCCAGCTAGTGAAACGGTGTCGCAAATGCAAAAAGCTCTCGATGCGCGCATTGCTAAGGTGAACAAAACGGTGACACAGCCAACCTCGCTCGAGCGTCTGTATCAAGCTAAAATGCAGGCAGGCAAACTCACCTATGAACATGCAAAATGTTTGGTAGATCGCAATGTGACTAAGGATAGTAACGGCAATCCTATGTGGCGGACTGACCCACGGCTTCGTATGCCTTCCACATTTAGAATGACGCCAGAACAGGCACAAGACATCATGATGCATATTCGTTGTCCTGTGACATTTATCCGTGGAGACCAAGGTTTCACGAGGATCCCAGAACAATACGGACAACGCCAAACATGGTTATCTGTACCTAACGAAATGCATGTTTTGCAGGGCAACCACTACGTGCACATGCAACAACCAAAGCAGATTCTGGCTGTATTACAAAACTTACTTTGATGCACTGATATACCTTGGAAGTTAAAAATGTGGCTTGGGTACTGCGCGTTCAACCTGTCTGGTGCTAGAGTTTTCTTTTATACCAAGCCTTAAATTTTTCTGGATCCACAATATTCAATACCGCGGTATCCTTTAATGCATCACGCAATAACAGTGATACCGTGATCAAGCGCCCATCTCGGAATAAGGTGACCGGTACTTCTGCTGAAAATTCCGCGCGGTCAAGCGTGCTTTGTAAGGTGTCAAAATTAACTTGCCAACCATTGATAGCAATAATGTTATCACCTGGTAAACAACCTGCATCGTGCGCAGGTGAACCGGCATATACGGACAGGATTGTGACACCTGTAGTGGCTTTGCTGTAGTTTGCGCCAAATGCATATTTCGCGGTGTGTTCTGCAGCACTCCCGCCTTTGTCATTGGGTCCCGAACTGGCGCGCAAGGTCAATTCCAAGCCAATATCGGCTAACAAGTTGGGCAAAGGTAATTCCATACTGGAGTGCACCGCTTGCTGTAAAAAACCAGTCACATCCAATCCAAAATGGGTCTGACAAATATCTTCTATGACTGAATCGTCAGTGCCTAAGCCAGTTTTGCCATATTCAGTCCACAATACTCGCAATACATCATCAAGACTCACTTTGCCACTAGACAGTTGTCTCAACACAATGTCTAGGCACAGTGCCACGATCCCGCCTTTGTTGTAGTACGAGGTAATAAATTGCGTGGATGTTGGTTTTTGCTGGTAAAACTTGGTCCAGGCATCAAAACTCGATGCGGCAATGGATTGGTCAAAGCGTCCGGGGTTGCGCAGTAGTCGCGTGATATTTTGCCCTAAGATTTTGAGATAAGCCGCTTCTGTAATCACACCACTTCGCAACAGACTTGCATCATCATAAAGGCTGGTAAACCCTTCATAAATCCATAGTTGTGGAGTATTTATTTCTGTTTGCAAAGTTGGGGATTGTAGGCAGCTTGGCTGTATGCGTTTGACTAACCATGCATGCAGTAGCTCATGGGCGCACAAACTCAAAAATGTTTCGTAGCCTTCGCGCTTGGTTGGATCGGTATTGTTGAGCTCAGCTCTAGGGTAGAGCAAAGCCGTCGAATAGTTGTGTTCCAAACCACCATAACCGGTTTCGGCGACTAGGGTTTGGAAAATATAGTGCTTAAAGGGGATGTCACCCCACAATGCGAAGTGATGTTCACAGATCTTCTGCATGTCGGCCATTAAAATCGTGGGATCAAGTGCCGTTTTTTCGGTAAACATCATGGTAAATTTGGTCGCCCCGACCATGAAGTGATGCTCATCCAGCGCACCTATCACAAAAGGGTGGTCAATCAGATCAGCATAACTGTCAGCAGCATACTCACCGAAGTATACTTCTGTGTCTAAGGGACGCAAAGAGATGGCTTGCATACTCGTACTGATTTTCCAATTCGCGAGTTTTAAACGTGCATTGTGGATAATTTGGACATGGTAGGGTTGTTGATCCTGGATCCCTGGTTCGACCGCGACTTGACCTTGAGC
>JBEVCF010000022.1:0-312 GCA_040514355.1 Glaciecola sp. | reverse complement strand
CGCAAGTACTTGCATAAACACCGACGTTCCGTTCATAAAGACATATTGATCGTTGATAAACGCTGAACGGATGGATAAATCGTTAGCAAACACCGCATAGGAAATAGTCACATCAGATTGTGAGGGGGCGAGTAACCACGTGCTTTTATTCATTTTGCCCAAACTTACATGATGGCCATCAGCCGTTTCGGCTGATTCCCGATGCACATGCTGCGCGAAATCTCTGATCATATAACTGCCGGGGATCCAATTGGGTAAGCGCAACACACGATGTTCCTTAGAAGCTGGCAGGTGTAGTTTGATATTAATAAT
>JBEVCF010000021.1:0-14334 GCA_040514355.1 Glaciecola sp. | reverse complement strand
CCTTATTAATAGCGCCAAGTGCATCATGTGAATGATCTTGTTGTTTGAAACCAATTGATTTGCGCACAGTTTCTTGTACACCCGCATTGGTTGTCATTACCAGAACGACATTTCGAAAATCCACCTTACGCCCATTGTTATCGGTTAAGGTACCGTGATCCATGACCTGCAACAAAATGTTATAAATATCGCTATGCGCCTTTTCGATCTCATCGAGTAACACGACAGAATACGGGTTTTTGATCACTGCGTCTGTTAACAAACCACCTTGGTCATAACCGACATAACCAGGAGGCGCACCAATTAACCGTGACACCGCATGCCGTTCCATATACTCAGACATATCAAAACGTACGAGTTCCACTCCCATAATTAGCCAGTTGGGCGGTCACCTCTGTTTTTCCCACCCCTGTTGGGCCTGCAAATAAAAAGCTACCAATGGGCTTCTGCTCATTACCTAAACCTGAACGAGACAAGTGAATCGCATCGGTCAGTGTTGAAATCGCTTGGTCTTGACCAAATACGACCATTTTCAAATTCCGACCTAAATTTTTGAGTACTTCCATATCAGAAGCCGACACCGATTTTTCTGGGATGCGTGCTATCTTAGCAATAATTTTTTCAATTTCTGCTTCGGTGATTTCGGACTTGCGTTGTTCTTCAGGTAACAGCCGTTGGCTAGCGCCAGCTTCATCCATGACGTCAATGGCTTTATCTGGTAATTGTCTGTCATTGATATACTTAGCCGCGAGTTCTGCCGTAGCGTGAATCGCTTTTGCAGTATACGTCACATTGTGATGTTCTTCGTAACGAGACTTCAAGCCCATCAAGATTTTAGCCGTGTCAGAGACACTCGGTTCAACTACATCCACTTTTTGAAAACGGCGCGCTAATGCACGGTCTTTTTCAAAAATGCCTTGATACTCTTGATACGTTGTAGACCCAATACAGCGCAACTCTCCGCTGCTTAATTTTGGTTTGAGTAAATTAGATGCATCCATCACTCCACCTGAGGCAGCACCAGCACCAATGATGGTGTGGATCTCATCAATAAATAAAATAGCATCAGGGTCTTTGCTGAGTTCTTTCAAGATCCCTTTTAGTCGTTTCTCAAAATCACCGCGATATTTTGTACCCGCTAACAATCCACCTAAATCAAGGGAATAGACTGTTGCAGTAGCAATAACATCAGGCACTTCATCATTGATAATACGGTAAGCAAGTCCTTCAGCAATGGCTGTTTTGCCAACGCCTGCTTCGCCTACTAATAAAGGATTATTCTTACGACGTCGACACAAAATCTGAATAGTGCGTTCAACTTCGTGTTCTCGACCAATTAACGGATCAATCTTCCCTTCTTGTGCCGTCATGTTGAGATTAGTCGTGTATTTACTCAACATCGACGCATTTTCATCATTGTCGTTTACATCCGTAGTTTGTTCGTTGGTGGATACAGGTTCCTCATCGGTTTTGCTCACTCCATGAGAGATGAAATTGACGACGTCTAAACGCGTTACGTCCGATTTTTTGAGAATATACACAGCTTGAGATTCTTGCTCACTGAATATGGCTACAAGTACGTTAGCGCCTGTGACTTCGCCCTTGCCAGATGATTGTACGTGGAACACCGCGCGTTGTAATACGCGTTGAAAACCTAACGTAGGTTGAGTTTCTCGCTCATTATCAGGATCATCAAGCATCAAGGGTGTCGTGTCTTTCACAAAATCAGATAACTCTGCTCGAATACTTTCAATGTTTGCATTACAAGCTTTGAGCGCCTCTAGAGCGGCAGAATTGTCTAACAGTGCTAATAGCAGATGCTCTACTGTCATAAACTCGTGTTTATGCTGCCTTGCGAAGATAAATGCTTCATTGAGCGTTTGCTCTAATTCTTTGTTTAACATGAAAAAACCTCAGTTTACTAGCACTCTAGCAGGAAAGATAATTGAACGAAGCAACGTGTAACAGGCCATTCATGCCTGCTCCATAGTACATAACAAGGGATGCTGATGCTTGCGTGCGAATTCGCTCACTTGCATGACTTTTGTTTCTGCAACATCGGCAGTATAGACCCCACAAACCGCTTTTCCTTGATAATGCACAGTCAACATGATCTGATTGGCTTTTTCAGTATTCATATTAAAAAATTTGGTTAAAACGCTTACTACAAAATCCATCGGTGTATAATCGTCATTGTTTAGCATTACTTTGTACATCTTTGGTGGTTGCGTCTTCTGCTCCTCACCTTCAAGTACATTTTCCCCTTCTATATGGGTTGTGTTATGTTTGCTCATCTTTTAACTATAGAACCTTCACAGCTTTTGTCATTCTTTAAGACAAAATAAACAGAATTTGTTCACTGTCACTTGACAGAACTTGTTTTGCCTATCTACTTTTACATTGTAGGTACTATAACATCTGAATGTTCAGTCCCCACACCTATCCTATAACATCGTCCTACAAATTTATAGTATGGGTTTTTTTGATTAGTTCAAGGCTAGAGGAAAACATATGGCAGTGGGTAAAGTTAAGTGGTTCAACAATGCGAAAGGTTTCGGTTTCATTGTGCCTGAAGACGGTGGTGAGGATATCTTTGCACATTATTCTACTATTAAAATGAAAGGTTATCGCTCGCTAAAAGCCGGGCAAGAGGTGACATTTGAGGTATCTAAGGGGCCAAAGGGTTTGCATGCCGAAAATATTGCATTTGGTTTAGACGAGGAACGCTGAGTAAATATGTCTTATAAAATATGAATTGCTTTTGTCGTGGAGGTAATTCACTTGTTTTTGGGATAGAATATTAGTATCTACCCAATACTATTTTCGTTTATGTCTGATTATCGTCGTTCAGCATCGCCTACTATACCTAAGTGGAAAACCGCGCCTGTATTAAAAAAAAACAAACGGAGGCCACAGGTCTCCAATTCCAAGATTGTTTTGTTTAATAAACCCTACAATGTTCTCACTCAATTCACTGACGACCAACAGCGAGCGACGCTAAAAGATTATATTCCCATAAGGGACATTTATGCGGCTGGACGCCTAGATCGCGATAGCGAAGGATTACTCGTATTGACGAATGATGGACGATTACAACACAAACTCACCCATCCCAAAGCCAAAACAGAAAAAGAGTACTGGGTGCAAGTAGAAGGTGACATTGATCCAACAGCGATCGAACGTCTGCAACAAGGTGTTATATTGAAAGATGGTTTAACGGCTCCCGCTAAGGTATCCAAGATCCCTCCACCGACACTGTGGCCGCGCACACCTCCAATTAGAGAGCGTGCATCTATCCCAACATCGTGGGTATCGATTGTCATCAAAGAAGGTCGAAACCGACAAGTACGACGCATGACTGCTCATGTTGGCTTTCCTACCTTGCGCTTGGTTCGATATCGGATCGGGCGATGGACTATCGATGGGATTAACAATGGTGAATATATGACCTTAACGCAAGAGGATTCGTGCATTTAAAAAGCGCAAGTGTTATAATTTTGCTTTGTTTTAATATGTTTTGCTAACTAATTTACGCATGTCTTCGCATTCTGAAAATCAATCAATTAAAGTCATCGTCGGTATGTCTGGTGGCGTAGATTCATCCGTCTCAGCTTACCTGCTCAAGGCACAAGGCTTCCATGTAGAAGGTGTCTTTATGAAAAATTGGGAAGAAGATGACAATGAGGAATATTGTGCTGCGGCAGACGATCTTGCAGATGCCCAAGCTGTCGCCGACAAATTAGGGATCCCGCTTCACAGTATTAATTTTGCAGCAGAATATTGGGACAATGTGTTTGAGTATTTTCTGGAAGAATATCGTGCCGGTCGCACACCTAACCCAGATATCATGTGCAACAAAGAAATCAAATTCAAAGCCTTTTTGGAATATGCAGCGGAGGACTTGGGAGCTGATTTCATCGCCACTGGACACTACGTGCAACGTGCCTTCCGCGATTCAAAATGGGTTATGCAGCGAGGTCTAGACAACAACAAAGACCAAAGTTACTTTTTATACACCTTAAGCCATGAACATATCGCAAAAACATTATTTCCAATCGGTCATCTAGAAAAGCCTGAAGTACGTGCTATAGCAGAGGCTCAAGGTCTAGTGACACATGATAAAAAAGACAGTACGGGGATCTGTTTTATCGGTGAGCGCAAATTTAAAGATTTTCTCGCCCAATATTTACCTGCTCAACCGGGACCTATCGTCACAGCTGAGGGAGATCCGATTGGCCAACATCAGGGCTTGATGTACCACACATTAGGCCAACGCAAAGGTTTATTGATTGGTGGTACGCGTGATCATGGCGATGAACCTTGGTATGTGGTTGACAAAGATGTACCTAACAACACCCTGATAGTCGGTCAAGGCGCGGACCATCCTCGCTTATACTCACATGGCTTAATCGCTAACCAATTGCATTGGGTCAGCCGAGAACCTTTTATCGGTACCATGTCGATGTCCGTCAAAACGCGCTATCGACAGGCCGATATTGCCTGTACTGTTACAGCGATTGACGACGACACCGTTGCAGTGCATTTTGATTCCCCGCAAAAAGCCGTTACACCTGGTCAATCTGCCGTATTTTACCAAGATGACATATGCTTGGGTGGCGGTATCATCCAAGCTTACCTTAGGACGTGATATGTCAGACCAAATATTAGCGCTTGCCGGTGTGTGTCAAGCAGCCAAATTAGTACAAGATATCGCCCGACGTGGTTCCTGCGATGAAAATGCTTTTGAAGCAAGTATCTCTAGTATTTGCGTGACTGATGCAGATAATACTCAACAAATTTACGGTCAATTGAGTAATCTGCAAACGGGGTTTCAAACGATCATCAATCAGCTTAATAATAATGCGCCCGCAAAAGATGCCGAACTCACTCGCTACATTGCCAGTATGTTGGGGTTAGAGCGCAAACTCGCCCAACATCACTCAGCGCTCAATGAACTCGGTACACGCATCAGCCATGTGCAAAGACAGTTAGGTCATGTTGCATTTGAGCACAAGCAGATCCTAGCAAGCCTTGCCAGCGCGTATGTAGATATTGTTAGCCCCCTTGCACCTAAGATCCAAGTAGCAGGGAACCCTGCTCATCTTAGCCAAACCTCTCAACAAGAAAAAGTGCGAGCGTTGCTGTTAGCAGGCGTACGTTCGGCTGTATTATGGCGACAACTTGGCGGTAAACGTCGCCATATATTATTTAAACGTAAACACCTCTTGCAGCAAGCTAAACAAGCACTGCAAACAATGAACTAACAGTAGGAGTCCAACTCAGTGGATTTATCATTACTCACAGCCCTATCACCGGTAGATGGCAGATACGCAAGCAAAACCAACGAACTACGGAGCTTTTTTTCTGAGTATGGATTGCTCAAATATCGTGTAGTAGTCGAAGTAAGATGGTTACAAAAATTATCTACCATCGCCGAGATTACTGAAGTTCCCGCATTGAGCGACGGTGCCAATGCCGTATTGGATGATATTGTAGCTCACTTTAGTGAAGCCGACGCTCAGCGTATTAAAGATATTGAAAAAACCACCAACCACGATGTCAAAGCAGTAGAATACTTCCTCAAAGAACGCGTTGCAGACCATCCCGAGTTACACGCTGTGACTGAATTTATTCACTTTGCGTGTACTTCAGAAGATATCAATAACCTTTCTCACGGTTTGATGCTTGCCGAAGCACGAGAGTCAGTATTAGTACCATATTTGGATCAACTAATCGGTGAATTGAAGCGTTTAGCTAAAGAATACCGCAGTATTCCAATGATGGCTCGTACCCATGGACAACCTGCATCACCGACCACAATGGGCAAAGAAATGGCCAACGTTATGGTGCGTTTATCACGCCAGCGTGAGCAGATTGCAAGTGTCCCTATGTTGGGTAAAATTAACGGAGCAGTTGGCAACTACAATGCACACCTGTCAGCTTATCCCGATGTTGATTGGCACAAGGTTTCAGAGGAATTTGTAACAAGCCTTGGCTTAACTTGGAATCCATACACCACTCAAATTGAACCACATGATTACATTGCAGAATTATTTGATGCGATTGCCCGTTTTAACACTATCCTAATCGATTTCGATCGTGACGTATGGGGTTATATTGCACTTGGTCACTTCAAACAAAAAACGGTTGCTGGCGAAATTGGTTCATCGACGATGCCACATAAAGTCAACCCGATTGACTTTGAGAACTCCGAGGGTAATTTGGGCATTGCAAATGCACTATTTGCTCATCTAGCTACAAAACTGCCTGTCTCACGCTGGCAGCGCGATCTAACAGATTCAACCGTCTTGCGTAACTTAGGCGTGGGCTTAGGTTACTCATTAATTGCTTACCAAGCGAGTTTGAAAGGCATCAGTAAACTTGAAGTGAATGTCGCTAGTTTAGCCGCTGAGTTAGATGACAACTGGGAGCTGTTAGCCGAGCCTATCCAAACCGTAATGCGTCGTTACGGTATTGAAAAACCTTACGAGAAGTTAAAAGAGCTTACGCGTGGTAAAAAAGTCAATGCAACCGTCATGGCTGATTTTATTGATACGCTAGCGCTGACGGACTCAGTCAAAGCAGAACTAAAAGCATTGACACCAGAGAAGTATATTGGTGATGCCATCAAACTTGTCGACTACTTGTTAGATTAAGTTCTTGTCCGTGTTCATGGGCCCTCTAGTTCTGAGGGCTTTAACATTATATTAGCAACGAAGTGCAAAATAGTCTAAATTTATACATGGCATAAAGTCGAGCATTTGATAACGTACATTAATAGTTACTCAGTCACGGCTAACCTGTCTTACTCATGTTCAATTGTCAGGTTGCAAAATGTATTTTTGTTAAACCTAACATTGATATTTAGAAACATACTGTCAATTTAGTTTCGCGCCTGTAACAGGTTGAGTCTAAACACGGTTTGTTAGTTAGTAAATTTTTCGTGCTTTGTAGTCTACCAACACGTTTGGTATTAAAGGTTTTGGGGACGCAGGTATTCGAATCCTAATTTTAAGAACACAATATGGTGATCCTGCAAACCTTTGATCCTGGTCAGTTTCTAAGTCAATATTGGCAACGCAAGCCTGTCCTCATCAAGCAGCTTTTCCCTGGGTTCAAAGATCCTGTTGATGAGCATGATCTAGCTGGTTTAGCTGAATTTCCTGAGGTTGATTCACGTTTAGTTGTCCGCGACGGTGATCAATGGGAGGTGCATCAAGGGCCCTTTGAAGATATCAACCAGCTCTGCGTCAGTTCGTGGTCATTACTGGTACAAGGTGTTGATTATTACAATCAATCCTGTAGCGATATTATGGATGCTTTTGGCTTCATACCCCATTGGCGTATGGATGATTTAATGGTGAGTTATTCGGTTGCAGGAGGTGGCGTTGGCGCTCACTTCGATCAATATGATGTGTTTATCATTCAAGGTAAAGGACAGCGACGTTGGCAAGTCGGTGACCGCGTTGTAGGACAAGATGCCCTTTATCCTCATCCAAAATTACAGCAAGTTCCTGATTTTATTCCAATTATTGATGAAGTGTTAGCATCTGGTGATGTCCTTTATATCCCGCCTAACTTTCCACACAAAGGCGAAACCATTAGCGACTGTATGAACTATTCGGTTGGGTTTAGAGCGCCCGATCAATCTGACTTATTTCAAGCTATCGCAGATGACATCCTTGAAAAAGATAAACTAACTAAACGGTTTACCGACCGCAATCGGGCTTTTACAGACTGTCCAGGCGCCGTTTCGGCACACGATATTATGCTATTAAAGCAAATGCTACAACAATATGTAACCAGTCCTCAAATTGATCAAATCCTTACTGAACACATGTCTAAACAGCATGCTAATTTGGATGAATTAACGCTTGAAACACCTATTAGCACGGGACAGATGCTGGCCCTGATTAACCAAGGTGTCACGGTCAGGCGAACCACGGGGGTTCGACCGGTATATCTGGATAATCAAGTCAGCGAAGAATTTATTTTCTATATTAACGGACACCGCTTCTCAGTTGCGGCTACCCAACGTTACCTAATGACACAAGTACTCGACCAATCACTCAGTGTGATTAATCGAGACTTGGATATTGATCATGAATGGATCGAAACCTTACGAGAAATATTAAACTTGGGATATTATGAAATCGTAGATCCCAAGGCAGAACGAGATCACTAGTTCTGCCACAGCTTTTCATCTTCACTCATCGCGTACAACCCTTCTGCGCGGTGAGCCAATAATTGAATATATTCAATATCAGTTTGCTCAGTAGGATTATTTGCGGCTAAGTTTTCTGCTTTTAATTGCCATGCTAGGGCGAAGTGTTTTAGCACCCCTTGAACATCACTTGCAACATTCGCCGGGACGTAGTCACTCGGTAAGTCACCGCTCATTACCCAAAAGAATTTACCTTGGTTCGATTTAATCTTCCAAACCGCAAGATACGGAGCCATATACCGACTTTCTTCCACGACCACAGACTCAAACATCACACCATTTTCAGCTAAGTGCTTATTTGCTTTTTGGAATTGAGCTCTCACCCACTCTCCTAGTTCAGCTTCATTTTGTGGTATTTGAGGGGTTTGTTCTTCTGCCATACTGTTTGCCTTATGGTTTTATAATTATAGTGCCTGTAACAATATTTGTAATGGGTGCTTAGCGTAATTTTCAGTTAGACGTTTTACTTGAGAACGGCACGAGTACCCCGTCACAGCCCATTGCTGGGGTTCATATTTGGCCAAAGCAGCAGACCAACTTAACTCAAAAATCCCCTTAGCATTATCATAATGGTGTAATTCGTGACCATATGTTCCTGCCATACCACAACAACCGACTGACACAATATCTAACGATAACCCAACACCGTTATAAATGGCTTGCCATTGTTTTTCTGAGGTCGGTAACGCCGTTTTTTCAGTACAGTGGGTCAATAAAGCATATGTTTCCGTGCTTTTCGCTTGTTGTGTTTCAAGCGCCCCTGCTGCGTATCGCTGTAACCACTCATGTACGGCCAGAACAGCAAAGTCTCCTCTGCCTTCACCGAGGGTTTTGACATACTCATCACGATAGACCAACAATAAAGATGCATCGACGCCTACCATCGGTATTTCAAGCTGAGCAACTTGATTCAAGAACTCTGCAGTAGAGGATGCAGTTTGCGCAAATTCACGTAAAAAGCCTTTGACATGTTGGGGCTTGCCGTTTGGATGAAACGGCAATAACACTGGTTCAAAACCGAGTTTTTCGACCAATTTGACAAAGTCTTCGACGACGTTAGCATCGTAAAAGCTCGTGAAGGGGTCTTGCACAATGAGTACTTTCTTCGCTTTAGCTGCAGCATCTAATTGTTGGAGTGCTGCTAAGTTAAATGTATGTTGTACGGAGGTGCGCTGCGATAAAGTCGGCGTACTCAACAAGGGCGCATCTATATATCCCACAGTGTGCTTCAATAAGCTTTGTGCTAATTTGGTGGACATAATTAGATTGTGGGGTTTAGCAATTTTAGCCAGCCAGGGCGCCATTCTCTCGACATTGGCAACCAAGTAATCCTTAATAGGGCGCGAGTATCGCTGGTAATAAATTGATAAAAATTTGGCTCGAAAATCAGGCACATCAACGCCTACAGGGCATTGTGCAGAGCATGATTTGCAAGCCAAACACTCATCCATGACATCAAACACCTCATGTGAAAAGTCATGTTTACTCTTCGCAGAGTTGGTATTAATCAAACGAGACAACCAAGATGTTTGGAAGGATTGTGCTTGTAAATTATCCACCGCCACGCCTTTTTGTGACAACAATCGCAACCACTCTCTGATCATCCCCGCACGCCCTTTGGGTGAATGACGGCGGTCTGATGTGATTTTACTAGAGGGACACATCGGTGAGGTAGTATCGTAGTTGAAACACAGGCCATTCCCGTTACAACTCATGGCGGGTGCAAACGCTTCTTTAAACACGACAGGGATAGTGCGATCGTAGGTTCCGCGTTTAGCGTCCGACACTTTAACTAACTCGGCATCAGAATCGATGGGGGTACAAATTTTACCTGGATTCATTTTATTGAGCGGGTCAAACACGGCTTTAATCTTACGCAGCTCTGCGTACAAGCTCTCGCCGAAAAATTCGGGTGCATACTCACTGCGGTAGCCTTTGCCATGCTCGCCCCACATCAAACCGCCATATTTGGCAACGAGAGCCACCACTTGGTCAGAAATGGTTTTAAGCAACACTTCTTGTTGTGGGTCATTCATATCCAACGCTGGGCGAACATGCAAAACACCTGCATCGACATGGCCAAACATGCCGTATTGCAAACCATGACTGTCCAATAGATCCCTAAACTCCATGATGAAGTCGGCTAAATTCTCGGGTGGTACTGCAGTATCTTCAGCAAACGCTATGGGTTTTTTGTCGCCTTTCGTTTTGCCCAATAAACCCACAGATTTTTTGCGCATGGCATAAATCTTTTGAATATCTGTAACGTCATAAGTGATTTGATAGCCAATGACACCGCCGCGTTGAGCTGCAATCTCAGCATCTAACTCAGCAGCTAAATTCTCAATTCGTTGGGTTATTTCTGCTTGGTCGTTACTGTTATACTCCACCATGTTCAACCCCAACAATGGTTGGTCAGGGACATCAGTGATCAAGTCTGAAACGGAGTGCCATACGATGTCGGCGCGCGCCAAATTCAAGACCACCGAGTCAACTGTCTCGACTGAGGTTGCATCGGCTGCAACCATTTTAGGTGCATGTCGCAGTGCCGCTTCAAAAGAATTGTATTTAATATTGACGAGCGCTTTGTGATTGGCAATCGGCGTAATATTGAGTTTTGCCTCTGCAACAAACGCAAGCGATCCTTCTGAACCAGCAATTAACCGGCCCAAATCTAACTCATCGGCCTCAGGATCATACGCATGTTCCAGGTCATACCCAGTGAGAAAGCGATTGAGTCGAGGGAATTTAGCAACGATCTCATCGCGCATATCAACACAGGTGGCATTGACTTGTTGCGCGATACGTTGACAACGTGCTTGAGTGCTATCTAATAGTGCTTCACGAGCGGTAGGTTCGGTGCGCAATACCGTGCCATCGGCCAACACACTGGTCAGTCCCAAAATGTGGTCTGACGTTTTGCCATAAACTAATGAGCCCTGCCCTGATGCATCCGTGTTGATCATCCCACCGATCGTAGCGCGATTCGACGTGGATAAATCCGGAGCAAAAAAGTATCCAAACGGACGTAAGGCATCATTCAACGCATCTTTGACCACCCCTGCTTGTACACGAACCCACTGTTCTTCTGCGTTAATCTCGAGAATTTGATTCATGTGTCTAGCAAGTTCTACCACAATCCCTGAAGTTAACGATTGACCATTGGTTCCGGTACCACCACCACGGGCGGAAAACGCAACGCTGGGGTGCGCATTCGCCACCTCACCCAAAGTACTAAGATCTTCAACAGAACGTGGATAAACCACCGCTTGAGGTAATTTTTGATAGATTGAATTATCCGTAGCCATCGCCAGACGACTGGAGTACTGAGTCTCAATATCACCAGTAAAAGTACTCTTTTTCAGTGCTTTTAAAAATGCTAAATACTCTTTTTGAAGGGCGGATTGACTGTCTAGAACCGGTAGCATACATCATACTCTCTTTTGCGATGAGCAGATTATACGTCAGGACTAAAGATCACTAAAGAGTTTGCACAAAAAAGCGCCTAAAAAGGCGCATTAAGTGAACACAAATAATGACATTTATATCAAATACGCCCGATTATGCGGATAATTTACCTGCCTCACATTGGGTGTAATTGACACGTATGTTTAGTGTTGCTGTTCTGCCAAATACAACCAAGTCTCGACAACGGTATCTGGATTTAACGAAACAGAGTCAATGCCCTGCTCGACTAACCAGGCGGCCAAATCTTCATGATCAGAGGGCCCTTGTCCACAGATACCGACATATTTCCCACGGGCTTTCGCAGCTTTAATCGCCATGGCGAGTAACTTTTTGACCGCTGGATCACGCTCATCAAACAAATGCGCAATCAACCCAGAATCACGATCAAGACCAAGACTCAACTGCGTTAAGTCGTTTGAACCGATTGAAAAACCATCAAAGATATCTAGGAATTCATCAGCCAACAATGCATTAGAAGGTAGTTCACACATCATGATGACCCGCAGACCATTTTCACCTTGTTTCAAGCCTTCCTCTGCGAGCAAATCGATGACTTGACGGCCTTCTTCCAACGTGCGAATGAAAGGGATCATGATTTCGACATTGGTCAAGCCCATGTCATTGCGCACGCGCTTGATCGCCTCACACTCTAGTGCGAAACATGCACGGAAATCGTCTGAAATATAACGAGACGCACCACGGAAACCCAACATTGGATTTTCTTCATCTGGCTCATACTGATAACCACCGACTAAGTTGAAATACTCGTTGGATTTAAAATCAGACATGCGCACAATGACTTTCTCTGGTGAAAATGCCGCACCGATAGTGGCAATACCTTCAACCAGTTTTTGAATGTAAAACTCAACAGGTGAAGGATAACCAGCCATCATATCGCTGATTTCAGCTTTGAGTTCAGCGGGTTGATTATCAAAATCCAACAATGCTTTGGGATGCACACCAATCATGCGGTTGATAATAAATTCAAGACGAGCCAAACCGACACCGGCATGTGGCAAACGGGCAAAATCAAATGCTCTATCTGGATTCCCCACATTCATCATCACTTTTAATGGCACCTCTGGCATAGCATCAATGCGCGACGTGACCACGTCAAATTCAAGCTCGGCATCATAGATGAAACCCGTATCGCCTTCTGCACACGACACTGTCACATTCTGTCCTGTAGTAATACTTTCGGTAGCATCGCCACAGCCTACGACAGCAGGGATCCCCAACTCACGCGCAATAATCGCCGCATGACACGTTCGGCCGCCACGGTTAGTAACAATGGCAGAGGCGCGTTTCATGATTGGCTCCCAATCTGGATCGGTCATATCGGTAACCAACACATCGCCGGGTTGGATCTTGTCCATTTCATCAATAGACGCAAGGACTTTAGCCTCACCCGCACCGATTTTATGACCAATTGCACGGCCAGAGGTCAACGTCTGCGCCTCGCCATTTAGCTGATAGCGCTCGATGACCTGTGCATCTTCACGCGAGCGAACCGTTTCAGGACGGGCTTGTACAATGTAAAGTTTGCCATCCGTGCCGTCTTTGGCCCATTCAATATCCATTGGACGACCGTAATGTTGAGCGATGATCACCGCTTGTTTAGCCAACTCTTCCACTTCTGCATCCGTTATGGAAAATTGCATACTTTGTGCAGGGTCAATATCCACAATTTCAACTTGTTTGCCGTGTTCTTGGGAATCGGAGTAAATCATTTGCACCAATTTGCTTCCAAGATTACGTCGAACAACCGCTGGACGACCAGCTGCTAAAGTGGGTTTGTGCACGTAAAACTCATCGGGATTGACTGCGCCTTGTACCACCATTTCACCTAAGCCGTAGCTCGATGTAATGAATACCACATCTTCGAAACCTGATTCGGTATCAATGCTGAACATTACCCCAGACGCGGCTTGGTCAGAACGCACCATGCGTTGAATACCGGCAGATAAGGCAACCCCTTTGTGGTCATAACCTTGGTGCACGCGATATGAAATGGCACGATCGTTAAATAATGAAGCAAATACGTGCTTGATCGCCACCAGTACCGCCTCATAACCTTTAACATTCAAAAACGTTTCCTGCTGACCTGCAAAGGACGCATCAGGCATATCTTCAGCCGTTGCTGAGGAACGCACGGCAAATGATGCGACCGCGCCGGCATCGCCTTGCAGTTGTGTAAATGCCGTTTTGATTGCATCTTCTAACGCTGGCTGGAAAGGTGTATCGATGATCCAAGAGCGGATTTGCTCACCCGCTTGCGTCAGCGCTGCAATATCATCAACATCGAGATGGTCCAAAATGTCATGAATTTTTGCCTCTACACCACTTTGCTCCAAAAATTCATTGAAGGCATAAGCTGTTGTTGCAAAACCACCTGGCACCTGTACCCCTGCGTTTGCAAGGTTAGAAATCATTTCACCAAGTGATGCATTTTTGCCACCAACTCGGCCAACGTCATCCATTCCTAGCTCTTCATACCATAAAACATATTCTTGCACTTGCGCTTCTCCAGCCGTATTGTGTAAAGACTTGGTTTATTCCTAAAACGACAACATCCTAGCCGTTTAAAAAATAACCAAATTATAAAAAAACATTTTAGAATGAAGATCTTAGGAATGTAAAAT
>JBEVCF010000020.1:0-3825 GCA_040514355.1 Glaciecola sp. | reverse complement strand
GTGTAGGGATCGTATGAGTCGTTTTCGCCAACGTGATAATCTGATTGGCCAAGCCAATGTGTTTTTGGAAGTCTTGGAACAAATCTCACAAATCGCCCCTTTGAACAAACCTGTCTTGGTCATTGGGGAGCGCGGTACGGGTAAAGAACTCATTGCTGCACGCCTGCATTATCTCTCACAGCGTTGGGATCAACACTATCAAAAACTCAATTGCGCAGCGTTAAACGAATCCCTGTTAGAAAGTGAATTATTCGGTTACGAAGCAGGTGCGTTTACTGGCGCGAGCAAACGCCGAGAAGGTCGCTTTGAAAGCGCCCACAACGGAACGTTATTCCTCGATGAGTTAGCGAATACTTCAGCGATGATTCAGGAAAAATTATTACGGGTGGTAGAGTACGGTGAATTCGAGCGCGTGGGAGGCTCGAAAACGGTTAAAGTCGATGTGCGACTCATCGCAGCAACGAACGAAGACCTGCCTTCTCTAGCCGCTGCAGGAGAGTTTCGCGCTGACTTACTCGATCGCTTAGCCTTTGATGTTATTACCATCCCGCCACTGCGTGAACGTCCTGAGGATATATTAGTGTTGGCAGAGCATTTTGCGATTAATATGGCACGCGAATTAGAGATGGAGCTCTTCAGTGGATTTAGTCGCAAGGCCAAAGATACCCTACTGGCGTATCACTGGCCGGGCAATATTCGTGAACTTAAGAATGTGGTGGAACGCGCGGTATACCGCAATAATAATCCCCATGTACCGGTGCACGAAATTATCCTGGATCCATTTGCCTCTGCATTTAGACCGACGCAGCGTATCAAAGCGCCAACAACACACGTAGTCACTGCTGACAAACATGCGTCACATCCCGTTTCCAACATGACACAAAACACGGAAAATACCCAAGCTGTAGCATTGACAAACCCACCTGTATCACAGGACAATGTTATGCAGCATGATTTTGAGTTTCCACTTGATTTTAAACACCATTCTCAACAGTTTGAAATTGACCTGCTCAAACGTGCATTAAAAGAGTGCCAATACAATCAAAAACGTACTGCAGAAAAGTTATCACTGACTTATCATCAACTGCGGGGTTATTTGAAAAAGTACCAACTGCTTGAGGCAGTAAACGAGGAATAACTATGTCATGTTGGCAGCCACGCCACACCTCTTATGCAAGCGCAGTGTTATTGTGCACACTGTTGCTAGGTGGGTGTTTTGACAGCGCGTTATCCGAATACAAACGCACGGGTATTATTTACTGCTCAGAAAGTAACCCTACGTCGTTTAATCCCCAAATTGATACCTCAAGCACGACGTCTGATGCCGTTGCTCATCAAATCTATGACCGCTTATTAGAATTTGACCAAAACACAGGACGGATCATCCCAGGATTAGCCAGCAGTTGGCGCGTCAGTGATGACGGCTTGACCTACACCTTTCAATTACGTCGGAATGTTGCTTTTCATACAACGTCTTATTTCCAGCCTACTCGCAACTTTAATGCCGACGATGTGATTTTTAGCTTCAAACGCTGGAGCGACCCCAATCACCCTTATCACGACGTCAATGGTGGGCTGTATCCTTATTTTGACAGCTTGGATTTGGCCAACACCATCGCCTCCATTGAGCGCATCAATGGTTATCGCGTTGAAATCAAATTGTATCAGCAAGATTCTTCCTTCCTAGCCAATTTAGCAACCGATTTCTCCGTTATTTTATCCGCGCAATACGGTGCGCATCTAAGCAACCAAGGCAACCCCGAACAAATTGACTTTTTACCTATTGGTACAGGGCCATATGCATTTGTCGATTATCGCAAAGATCAATTTATCCGCTTTGCCCCGCATGCACAATACTGGGGGCAAACTGAACGCCCTCAGCAACTCATATTTGATATTACGCCTTCGAGTTCCATCCGTTTTGCCAAACTGGTCACCGGTGAATGCGACACGATTGCTTACCCCTCGCAAAACGAATTGGCTGCGATGCAGCTCAACGACAATATTGTGGTTCAAGAAGCGGCGGGGTTGAATATTGGGTTTTGGGCATTTAATACCAGTAAAGCACCGTTCGACAATCCCAAAGTCCGGCGTGCTTTGGCTTTGGCTATAGATAAAAACACCATTATGGATGCTGTGTATTTTGACTCTGCCACTCGTGCGCGCTCGATTGTGCCTCCAGCGTCTTGGGCATTTTCTGCCGATATCCCTGACCTCAGCTATAATCCCGTTCAAGCACGTGCCCTGCTGGCCGAGGCCGGATATCCCAATGGTTTTTCAATGAATCTTTACGCGATGCCGGTTGTACGTGACTACAATCCAGATGCAAAACGCATGGCAGAGTTAATCCGAGGCTATCTCGCCGAGATAGGTGTTACCACCGATATCGTAACGGCAGAATGGGATGCGTTTCGCACACAGTTAGCACAAGGTTTACACGACAGTGTGTTAATTGGCTGGTCAGCCGACAATGGCGATCCGGATAATTTCTATCGTCCTTTACTAACTTGTTCCGCCATTCCCTCTAGCACCAACCGCGCCATGTGGTGTAATGATGAATATGACAAAGCAATCAATGCCGCATTGTTGACCAATGATATTGACGCCCGCAAAACTTATTACCAACAAGCCAATAAGCTCATCGCCACCCAACTTCCCCTTGTGCCCATCGCCCATGCCTATCGTTATCGCGTCCACCGAGATGATGTTTTAGGCTTGTCGATTAACCCGTATGGTGGGATCCAATTTAGCGAGGTCAAAAAGACCCAGCAGGTACAGCCATGATTGGCACATTGTTGCGTTACTTCAACCTCACTTTCATCACTTTATTGATCTTAGTTGTGTTGTCATTCGGCCTCGGTTTTTTCTTTCCTGGGGATACCCTCACCAACCTTATCGGTGAACCTCAAGGCGATACCACAGGCTATACTCAGCTTGCCCAAGCCTTTGAACGGGAAGATATCTTGGCCCAGTTTTGGGCTTACCTGCAAACACTTGCACAGGGTCAGTGGGGGCATAGTTTAAGTACGGGGCTACCCATTGCTGAACAGATTTCACAAACCTTTCCAGCCACCTTAGAGTTGTCGTTCTATGGAGCAATAGTATCACTATTAATCGGTGTTCCGTGTGGGATGTTAGCCGGTTTTCAACATCACAAACTAAGCGATTACTCGTTGATGTCGGTCAGTATGGTAATGGTTTCACTACCTGTATTTTGGCTTGCCTTATTATTGATATTGGTGTTTTGTTTGCAATTACAAATACTCCCAATGTCAGGGCGTTTAAGCTTGTTATACAACATTGATGAACATACCGGCTTTGTGATTTATGATATTTTACAAAGTGATGTCAGCTTTCGTGGTGATGCCTTGCTCGATGCAATCAAACACCTGATTTTACCGACTGTCGCGGTGAGCTTTATCACGACGGCTGTCTTGTTGCGTACAACGCGTCGAGCGGTTGTTGACGTTATGGCAACCGAGTATATCAAGACAGCTCAGACTCGAGGCTTGTCGTTTTGGGTCATATTTAGTCGGCATGTGCTACGCAATGTCCTGCTGGCTATTTTGCCCCTATTCGCGATCCAAATTAGTACCTTAGTGACAAATGTCATGATCGTCGAAACCGTTTTTGCTTGGCCTGGCACGGGTTCATGGTTGATCCAAGCTATCTATGAGCGCGATTATCCCGCCATACGCATAGGTATGTTGGTGGTATCTAGCGCAGTGGTCTTGTTTGCGATGAGTATCGAATGTATCAGTCGCCTAATAAATCCTAGCCGAGAGTTACAGTATGGCTAATACTAATTTGTACGATGATGAATTT
>JBEVCF010000019.1:0-14632 GCA_040514355.1 Glaciecola sp. | reverse complement strand
ACAGTAGGTGCGGGTGTTGTTGCTAAGATTATCGCTTAATCTACAACAAGACATATCATAAACGTAAAAACCCCGCTAAATAGCGGGGTTTTTTGTGCTCAAAAAAAACCGCACTAAGGTTGAATTTAATGCGGTAAGTCATGCTCAAGGCATGATTGGTTGAAAACTCATCTTAAGCGTATTACATCCTAGGTCGAATAGTATTCGCTGGAGATGTTCATATAATAGCTCCATCTTTTTCTAAGCATAACCCTGCATTAGTCTGTTAGACATAGGTCGTAATTTTTTGGTTAGTAATTTGTAAAAAAAATGGCTAGACCAAAGTCCTATTTTTAAAAAATTTCAAACGATTACATTAGTAAAAATATCAATTTAATCATTACAAATTTAAGAAAACCGCAATTGGAGGCAACATGGCTGGCAAGTTATACCCAGTACCAGAAACGTTAAAGGGAAATGGACGTTTGTCTGAAGAACAATATTTCGCAATGTATGAAGAGTCTGTAAATAATCCAGAAAAATTCTGGGGTGAGTGCAAGAACGAAATTGATTGGATCAAAGAACCTACTATCATCAAAAATACGTCATTTGACCCTTCAGACGTATCTATCAAATGGTTTGAAGATGGTCAATTAAACGCGTCTTACAACTGTATCGATCGTCACTTAGCCGATAACGCCAAGAAAACAGCTATCCTTTGGGAAGGTGATGAGCCTTCTGATTCTCAAGAAATCACATTCCAAGAATTACACTATGAAGTGTGTAAGTTAGCGAACGGTCTGAAAAAACTAGGCGTACAAAAAGGTGACCGTGTTGCGGTTTATATGCCTATGGTTCCTCAAGCAGCTTACGCTATGTTAGCGTGTGCGCGTATCGGTGCTGTACATTCTGTTATCTTCGGTGGTTTCTCGCCTAACGCGATTGCTGACCGTATCAATAACTCTGATGCAAAAGTCGTTATCACGTGTGATGAAGGTCGTCGTGCAGGTCGCTCAGTGCCTCTTAAAGCGAACGTTGACGAAGCACTAGCAAACGGTGCATGTCCTTCAATTACTGCGGTATTAACGCACAAATTAACAGGCGGTGACGTCGCTTGGAACAGTGACGTTGACGTATGGTGGCATGAGCTTACTGAAGATTGTTCAGCTCAGTGTGAACCAGAAGTTATGAACGCTGAAGATCCACTATTTATCCTTTACACGTCTGGTTCTACTGGTCAGCCTAAAGGTGTCGTTCACTCTACTGGTGGCTACTTATTATACACGGCTATGACCTTCAAATACGGCTTCGATTATCAGCCAGACGACATCTACTGGTGTACCGCTGATGTGGGTTGGATCACAGGTCACAGCTACATGGTTTACGGACCAATGGTTGCAGGTGCTACACAAGTATTCTTCGAAGGTGTACCGACTTACCCAGACGTACGTCGTATTGCTCAAGTCGTTGAAAAATACAAAGTAAACAGCCTATATACTGCGCCTACTGCAATTCGTGCATTAATGGCACACGGTGAGAAGCCAGTTGAAGGTTGTGATTTATCTTCATTGCGTATTCTTGGTTCAGTGGGTGAGCCAATCAATCCAGAAGCGTGGGAATGGTACTACCGTGTAATCGGTCAATCGCGTTGCCCAATCGTTGATACATGGTGGCAAACAGAAACAGGCGGCATGATGATTGCTCCTCTACCTTCAGCGACGGCGAACAAGCCAGGTTCTGCTTCTCGTCCTTTATTCGGTATTCAGCCTGCATTGTTTGACGCAGATGGTAATGAATTAGAAGGTGCAAGCGAAGGTAACTTAGTCATTAAAGATAGCTGGCCTTCACAAGCACGAACTGTATATGGTGATCACAAACGTTTTATCGAGACGTATTTCTCGGCTTACAACAACGTTTACTTCACAGGTGACGGCTGTCGTCGTGACGAAGATGGGTACTACTGGATCACAGGTCGTGTTGATGACGTCTTGAACGTTTCTGGACACCGTTTAGGTACAGCAGAGATTGAAAGTGCGCTAGTTGCTCACGAAGTGATTGCCGAAGCTGCAGTAGTAGGTTATCCTCATGACATCAAAGGTCAGGGTATTTATGTCTACGTAACACCTAATGAAGGTGTAGTAGCGGATGATGCGCTTACTGCAGAAATTCGTAGCTGGGTGCGTAAAGAGCTAAGCCCAATTGCTACGCCTGACCTAATTCAGTGGACTAACGGTTTACCTAAGACACGCTCTGGCAAAATCATGCGCCGTATCTTACGTAAAATCGCCGCGAATGAATATGAGCAGTTAGGTGATACTTCAACTTTGGCAGATCCATCCGTTGTTGATACGTTGATTGCTGAAAGATTGAACAAGTAACACAAGTATAGGAGTTAGTATGGCAACGTTGCTTATCGCAGATGATCACCCTTTGTATCGGGATGCACTGAAAGGCGCGTTGTCGGTTTCACTTCAAGATTTAAAACTCTTAGAAGCGGATGACTTACCTACTACGATTGAAGTGCTTGAACAGACAGATATTGATTTGTTACTACTGGACTTGCACATGCCTGGTAGTAACGATCTATTTGGTTTATTACATATCCTAAAATTGTACCCTGATTTACCTGTCGCGGTCGTGTCAGGCACAGAAGATCCTTTGATTATTTCTAAAATTGTTGGCGTTGGCGCGTTAGGATTTATTCCTAAAACGGCTAGCTCGGCTGAAATTGGTGAAGCAATAAAAGCGATTTTAGGCGGTGATGTGTGGTTACCTGAATCAGTTTCAGAACAAATTGAAGATATCGATGAAGAGTTCTCAGCGTTGGCAGACAACGTAGCTAGCCTCACGCCATCACAGTACAAAGTGTTGTGTTATATGCGTGAAGGACTGTTAAACAAGCAAATTGGCTACAACCTTGATATTGCAGAAGCCACAGTAAAGGCTCACGTGACAGCGATTTTTAGGAAATTAGGTATCAATAATCGGACCCAGGCGGTACTTATAGCATCACAACTTGAGCTTGAGCCACCTACTAAAAGCTAACTGTGCACCTTTCTCATCAAAACCAACCTTACGGTTGGTTTTTTTATGCCCAGCAAAAATGGATAACGTCTTAAATTGAAAAATACGGTCTGTTATACATAATGGCCATATTTTCAGCCGTCATATGTGAAAGCGCTTTTGTATAAGTAATAGATTTGCCAATAAAGTAATCCGAACGGGATGGTTTTGCATATTAAAATGTAAAATATATGTGTTGGAGGTCTTTGCACAATGCCGAATAATACTTCCGGTTTAATTCCGCGCCTCAAACGCTGGTTATCTGCAACAAAAATTCAGGAAAACGCAGATCAAGATGAGGTAACTGATTCACGTGATCTCTCCATTTGGCGCGATACAGGCCAGGTTTATTATCTAGAAAATACGCTAAAAATAACCTACCAAAGTCAATATGGAAAAATGACATTAGAGCAGGTTAAGTTAGCTGACGTCGTAAAAATCTTGAAGGACATTCAAAAAAACGAAGCTCAATACATTCAACAAGCTGAAGTAGCAGGACAAAAAGATGCGATCTGCATTAGTGTGTGCGCCGTGACCTGGCAAACCAATGGTGAAACCACACGTATAAAAGCGATACCTGAAGGTGCTATGTTACGCTCACAACATGCGAATTTTTTTCGCACACAAGCGGTGTTTAAACATGAATTCGCACTCGAGCACGATGATCTTCTAACGAGTAATGCGTTAATCAAGCCGGGCTGGTTTACTTATATGGGTATTAGCGTGGAACAATTTTTATTGCAAATTCGAAAATCTAATTTAGCTATATCGCCTGCATTTAAAAGATTGGTCAGCGTGAATGCTGAGAATTTTGCTGAGACCTTTACGGACAATGAAAAAGGACAAGTGATGCCCTTTTTGCTCGGTGAATATGATGATATTTCAGCGACACCCGGAAAAGATTAAGTGCTACCTAGAGGTACTGGAGTTTTATTTTTGTTGCTTGGCCATAGACTGCATCATCGCACGTAACTTCGCTGGTTTGAGAGGCTTGTTGAGGTACATAATACCTAAGTCCCCACAGCGTTGTTTGAGCGTTTCGTCCTGTAACGCTGTCACGATCGCAGCAGGGATGACCTTATGCATCTTCTGTTGAATATCACTGATCAAATCCAAACCTAACAAATCATGATCGAGTTGATAGTCGATCAGCATCAAATCTGGGGTAAACTCATCTACCGCGAATAAGCCCTTATCGTAACTATTGGCTTGAAATGAAATCACCCCCCATTTATCGAGTAGGGTTTTGAGTGCATCTAGGTTTTCATTTTTATCATCGACACAGAGCACTTTTAGCCCTTTTAATCCACGCACAGTGGTTCTTGTTACACTGGGTTTGCGTACCTCAGGTGTTGTAGCTGGTAATGTTAAACTAAAACAACTACCTTTGCCTTTTTCTGACGTGACATCCACTTTACACTTCATATTGTCTGATAAACGGCGCACAACACCCAACCCTAAACCTACACCAGCCGATGAAGACTCTTGGATCCGGAAAAAATCGTCAAAGATGTGTGCTTGGTGTTCCTCGGAAATACCGATACCGGTGTCATAGACGTCGATACGCACTTGCACATCATCTTGTTTGACAGTCACTAAGACTTTACCCGTATCGGTATACTTAATAGCGTTAGATACAAAGTTTTGGACAATTCGGTAAGTATAGGTCTTATCTGCTTTTACCCACACATCTCGGACTTTAGAACGCAACTCTAAACCTTTGTTTTCGGCTTTCATCGACATGTCTGAGATGATGTGATTAACGATACGAGACAACTCAAACTTCTCAATGGTTGGATTCAAGTCACCTTGGTCGAGACGAGAGATATCCAGTAGAGTACTGATCAATTGCTCAGATGAATTTACTGAATCGGATAATTTGGTCAAAATTTCACGTGCGGATTTCGATAATACAGCATCTTCTAACGCGGACAAGTACAGCTTGGCTGCATTGAGAGGTTGGATAATATCGTGACTGGCTAAAGCTAAGAAGCGGGTCTTCGACGCATTCGCTTGCTCAGCGGCCCTACGCGCCTCAATGAGTTCTTTTTCAGCATCATAGCGGCGTTCGATTTCTAAACGCAGGTCGGCATTAATTGAATGTACTTCTTCCGTACGCTTCTTCATACGACTTTCTAGGTCGATGTTGGCTTCTTCGAGTGCTTGCTGGATCTCTACGTGTGAGGTGACATCATTAAAGCTTGTGACAAAGCCTCCACCGGGCAGTGGATTGCCAACCATTTCGATGACTTTGCCATCATTGCGCTGGCGAGTAAAACGGTGCTGGCTGCCATTTTTAAGGTGCTCTATGCGTCGTTTGATTAGCTCATCAACATCTCCAGGGCCTAGTTCACCTTTCACCGCGTTGTAACGCATGAGTTTTTCGATGGGGGCACCCACTGTGAGGTAGTCTTCTGGATAATTAAACAGTTCAACGTATTTTTTGTTCCACGCGACTAAATTCAAATGCTTGTCAATAACACTGATCCCGTGCTCCATGCTTTCTAGCGATGTCATTAATGCCGTCATATTAAATTGCATCGCTTGGGTGGTACCATCAAAGAAGTTGATGACTTCTGAGAAGTCGAGTTTTTTGCCTTGTAAGATACTGAATATTAATACCTGAGCACTGGATGCGCCGATGACTCCGCCTAAGCCGCGTTCACAAAAAGCAATAAAGTCTTGTTCTGGTTTCTCACTATGTTCGATGATAATGTTTTGAGATTTTTCAAACTCCATCACCAATTGATCACATCGTGATTGACCCATAAATGTAGTTAACAATGTCAATAAATCACTGTTGTGAATGTTATCGAGGTTTTCCTTGCGAGCTGGGGTGTAGGTCAGATCTGGGTGGACAAAAGCTTCAGCTTGGATTTTATCGAGGAGACGGGCCGGTGCAATTTTAGAAAAAATAAAATACACGAATGCGTTAGCAAATAAGCTGATGACTGCACCTTGAGTAAGTATCTCAGATTGGCTATAAATCGACATGTCAGGGTTAAAAATAGGGATGATCAACCAAAAAATCCAACTGACGATCCCCATAAATAAACCGGCATATACACCATGCGCATGTCCTTTTTTCCAATACAACCCACCCACAATGGCTGGCAATAATTGGATCACGAGTGAAAAGGCAATCAACCCAATAGAGCTCAACGAGCTCGAGCCAGTCATTTGTTGTTGGTAGATAAAGGATAAGCTCAATACGAAGCCAATCACAATACGTCGGATCGTGCGAATTTTTTGACTGTAGTTTCGGTGTGAACGTTTTGATTGCTCAATAGGCAATAACTTAGGCAAGATCACGTCATTTGTGAGCATGGTGGACAACGTAAGGGTGGCTACGATGATCATCGCTGTAGCGGCGGATAAACCCCCTAAAAATACGATAACTTGCAGTACAATGTTCTCAGAAAATACTGATATTGCTAAAACAAAATTATCAGAATTCACACTGCCATCATTGAATAATACGTTCCCTCCAATAGCGATAATTGGGATCATCACCGCAATGGCGAGCAGATATAACGGGAACAACCAGCGTGCAGTTCGCAAATGTTCAACATCTAAATTATCTATAATTGCGACATGGAATTGGCGTGGTAAACAAATGATCGCTGCAGCGGCCATAAACGTTTGTGCCCAGAATGTAAATGAAGTGAGCTGTATAAAACCTTCATGTAGGGTAAAACTCTCAATGAATGGCTTGGCTGTTGTATTGTTCTGCCAAGCCTGATATGCAATAAACGCAATCAAACCCAAAGCAATGAGTTTGACGATTGACTCAAATGCAATAGCCAACATCAGACCACGTCGATATTCTGTGACATCCGTTTGTTTGGTACCAAAATAAATAGCAAATAAAGCAATAAAGATTGTGGCGATCAATACAATAAATTGAATATCATCTTCTGCCGACATGATCACAAAAGATGCCCCGATTGCTTTGAGTTGCAGTGCTATGTAGGGAATTGTCGCGAGCAAAGCTATAATAGTCACCACCAGCGCGACAGGTTGGCGTTTGCCATAGCGTGAAGAAATAAAATCCGAAATGGTGTTGATGTGTTGCTTTTTACTGACCACAATCATCTTTCGGATGAAATGATAGCCAAATACATAGACAAAGATTGGACCGAGTAGAATGGGCAAATACATCCACGCATCACGTCCAGCTTGACCAACGCCACCAAAGAAAGTCCAGGCAGTGCAGTAGATAGCTAAAGCAAGTGAATAAATAATGGGACTGGATGTGATTTTACGTGCACTTGGGGTGTTTTTGTCACCCCACTTTGCTAACCAAAACAATAGCATTAGATACACTAACGCTAACAACACCCAACCAAAAGCCATATTCTTCTCATTCTTACGCCACTTGCTAACATAACTTTAACATAGAGACAGTGGCTTACCTATAGCGCATAATACTAAGGTCGGACATTGTAAAAGGTATTCATACAGTACAGTAAATATTGCAGTATATATACCTGCAAGGATGAGCAATTTAGGACAGACACCATGAGCGATATTCCACAGCAAGTCATCGACTTTATTCAACACTCCGCCCCGTTTGATGTGTTTGACCGCGACACGTTATGGTTCGTTGCCAAGCACACCAAAGTGATCTATGTCACCAGTGAAAACCAGCAGGATGTGTTAGATGAATACATGCCAGCCTTGTTTTTAATCCAATCCGGGCAATTTGTTATCACCGATCAGCAAAACAATGAACGGCACTTAAGCGAAGGAGACTATTTTGGTTTTGTACAGTTGCTTGTCCCAGATAGTGGTCGGATCCAAGTCTTCGTAGATAGCCCTGGCGTCGTGTATTGTTTTCCACAAACGGTATTTGATCGTTGTCGTGAGAATCGTAAATTTGCTAAATTTTTTCAAGCCGCAAAAGATGATGTCCTTGAAAACCAAGCTGTGGCTGACTCAAACTCTATGTGGTTGTATAAACCCCTGCATGAACTATTGCAACGCGAACCGATTCAGATCGAACAAACCTTATCCATACAAGCCGCAGCCGAAATGATGTCAGACAATGGAGTGAGCTCACTGATTGTCACCGAAGATGACCATCTCATCGGGATTGTCACAGACCGCGATTTACGCAATCGAGTGGTAGCAACAGGGTTGAATATCTCTTTGCCGGTGGATACCATCATGACCACGAGTCCTGCTTATATTTTGCACAATCAAAATATGTTTGCGGCGATTGCGTTAATGAGTGAAAAAAATATTCACCACCTGCCGGTACTCAATGCCGATGACCGTTCACCGGTCGGGATGATCACCACGTCCGATGTAGTGCGTCAACAAAAGGGCAACGTCTTGTTTATGATTGGCGAGTTGTCCAAAACCCAAAGTTTGTACGAGCTCACCCGGGTATCGTGGCAGATGCCCCAGTATTTTGCAGCTAATGCCAAACGCGCGGGTGATTTTGATATTGCGGGTAAAGTGTTGTCGCAAGCAACGGATATCATGACGCGCAAGTTAATTGATTTTTTCATTCAACAACATGGCGAGCCCCCTTTGAAATATTGTTGGGTCGTATATGGCTCTCAGGCTAGAGAAGACCAAACGATGGGGTCTGACCAAGATAATGCCTTGTTACTTGATAGTGAACCGGATGCTGCACAAGCTGAGTATTTCAAACACATGGCGGAATATGTGTGTAAAGGGTTGGGTAAATGCGGGATCAAGCTCTGTGACGGCAATATCATGGCGTCCAACCCAGAATTGCGTTTGTCCTTAGACCAAGCGGTTAAACAAGCTAAAAAGTGGGTTGCCAGTACCACACCTGAGGCTATTTTAGAATTTAATATCTTTTTGGATGCGCGTGCGGTTGCGGGGCATAGACCGTTGTTCAAACGCTTGCAACAATTGCGCAAACCTATTTTGCAAGAATCGATTTTCCTAGCTGCCTTAGCGCGCCAACTCAATCGCGATTCTGTACCATTGTCGATGTTTAACAAGTTCGTTTACAAAAAACACAATGGCAAGAGTGATTGCGTCGATTTGAAAGTCAATGGTGTCGCGTTGATCAATAACCTTGCTCGTTTGTATGCGCTGTCGGCAGGTTTGACCGTACCGCATACTATTGAGCGTTTTAACTTGCTGGGTCAAATTGGGGTGATGAACAAAAACGATGCGAATAATTTACGTGATATTTGGTTGTTTTTAAATCGTCTGCGCTGGCGTCATCAACTCACCAACAATGCGACGGACAACCTTGTCAGTATTTCTGATTTGTCATCCATTGAGAAACATCAGCTCAAAGCCGCCTTCAAGACGATTGATCGGGCCCAACAAGCTTCAGTCTTGAAGTTTTCAAGTGGGATCTCCTAGTGATGAAACGGATCAAACGTTGGCTGAATATCCCTGAACGCTTACCCAAGGCTTTGAGACATACTCGGTTAGTTGACTTGCCTTTGTTGGTGGTTGATTTTGAATATAGCGGGCTAGATACGAAATCGGCCAAGTTCTTGTCAGCCGGCTGGGTTTGTGCCTGTGGCAATGAAATTGACATGTCCTCGGCGGAGTATTACTTAACCCGCGCGGATGCTGATTTGGCACAAACACCGGTCATTCACGGTTTAACACAGCACTGCGTGAGCCAGGGGATCCACGCCAGTGAGATGTATAACAAACTTGTACCTTATATGCATAGTCATGTATTTGTCGTGCATAATGCCCTCTTAGATATGGTCATGCTAGAGAAGCTAGCCGCATTAATTGAGCAGCCATTACCCCAAATTGTGGCGATTGATACTATGCAACTTGCATTGTACCAACTCAACAAAGAGCAAGGTATCATTCCGAATAATGCCGCGACCTTAGGGGCTTGCCGTGAACGCTTTGGTTTTGCCCCTGCGCCTGCGCATAATGCCTTATCTGACGCGCAGGCAACAGCTGAGTTATGGTTAGCGCAACGTCATCAAATAGACCGCCAAAATACGATGACACTGAAAGACCTTCAACGCACCCGAGCGGTGAAAGTCTTTGGTGAGATTAAGTGTTAAACACCTTGGATAAGTCGCTCAGATAGGGCGCGTATTGTTGCCACTGATAACGCGCCTTTTGATTGATCGGTTGACGCACTTGTTCGGCACTTGGCGTTTTGACATTGCGCTGGGTGTTGTAAAACGACAAACAGCTTGCTTCAAAATCGACCCCGATGAACGCCAACATCCGCTCTACTTGACCCGCCAAATCATCCAATACATCCTCGTGTTGAACCCGCAAGATATTCTCAGGAAAACACGTCTCCCAATGCGCCATGAGTTCTACATAATCACAGTAGTATTGGGCAATATCACTTTGGCGATAAGAAAATTCCTGGCCTTCCGCAAACAATTGTTTGTAACCACTGAAACAACACGCCATAGGCTCACGTCTAGCGTCGATAATTTTGGCATTGGGCAGGATCTTTTTGATAAGTCCTAAGTGACGAAAATTGTTCGGCATTTTGTCGATGAAAAACGGTTTGCCAGAACGATGAATTTGGGTTTCGCGTAGATACTCTTCTCCCAAAGCAGTGAGCTGATCGACAGATAAGCTAGCGAGATTTTCCGGATAGGCCGGTGTGCCTTTTTTGTTGCCGGACAAACGACGGGCAAAGGCTAAAATATTGGGTAATTCAGTGGTGCCCTCAATGAGTGAGTGCGATGCGAGAATTTGTTCTAATAAGGTTGAGCCAGCACGGGGTAAGCCAACGATGAAGATCGGTGCTGGGTCAGTACAGGTGGAGAGATTGTGAGTGAACATGGATGGTGGACAAAATTGTTTTTGTGCTGCCATCTGCTCACTTACCACGTCTGCACTATACCCTAATTCGTTCGCTTTTAATTCATTTCCTAAAGTGTAATACATAAACGAGCGTTGGAACTCACCTTGGTCTTCATACGCTTTGCCAAGGGCAAAACACATGTGGTATTTCTCAGAGGTCAAGACGTGATTGTCGTTCACCAAGTCCAACATTTGCTGCATCTCAAGCTCACTGAATTGATAGGTTTTGAGATTGGCTAAACTCCAATACGCATCACCAAAATCCACTTTGAGTTGATAAGCGTGTCGGTAATCGGCCACGGCTTTATCGGTTTGGCCTTGAGTTTTGTAAGCATGCCCGCGTTGGATGTATACGTTGGCATGGGTGGGCAATTCGTCGATCACTTGGCTAAATAAAACAATCGCCTGTTTGATATCACCGATCCCCATACATTGATTGGCAAATGCAAGTGTGGCCATTGGATCATCGGGATGACGTTGGGCACACGACTGTGCTTGTTCATACGCTTGGCGATGTTTCTGGCGTTTTTGTAATATTTCTATATATTCCAATTCAACCGCCAGCTCGTGTTGCGAGAATTTCAGTGCATTGGCGAGCAAAATTTCCGCATCTTCCAATATATACAACTGCTTGGCAATGTTTGCTAACAGGCGCATTGCAGGCACATTTTTAGGTGCTGTGCGTAGAAACTTTCTTGTTATTTGCTCAGCCAAAGCGAGTTTTTTCTCATAAAACAAGCCGGTGGCTTGCAGTACGACGGGCGGCAGTGCTTGTAAGGTTTGGATCTGTTTTTGAGCTTGTTCGGCTAATGCGTTTTCGTGGGTTTGTCGTGCCAGTGCGTGCAGTTGTTTCCAACTCGCTAATAATGCTGGGTGCAAATTGACGGCGCGTTGAAAAGCAAGTAGAGCTTCCCCTATTTTACCTTGCAAGCGCAAGCAGTGTCCTTGCTCTTGGTAGGCTTTGGCAAAATCCGGTTGCGTATTTAACAACGTACCTAAGGTGCTAAGCGCGGTATCGAGCTCACCGAGATAACGTTGACAGACCGCTTGTAAAAACAATACCTCGATATGAGGCTCGTCAGTTTGGATGGCATTAAGATCACGCAATGCAGCAACAAAATCTTGCTGCTGCATTAGACGTTTTATCGATCTTAAATCCGTATTGTCTACGGACATATGGAGACCTTAGTAATATGAATAGTTAACACTCATACCAATGGTGCGAGGACGGTTCGTGCTAATGCGTTGAATGTCGTCTTGGTTATTAATAAATAACGTCGCACGCTCATCAGTAATATTATCTACATATAATCTTACACGCCAGCCGTCCTTTTGTGCACCGATAGAGGCATTAAAGAGTGAATAACTATCTTGTTCAAAGCGTTCTTCGGCCACGATGGAGCTATAACTCTTAGACGCAAACTGCATTGCAACCTGCCAATCTAAATCAAACTCACCGTAGGTCCAATCGTAACGTGCTCGTAAATTACCTTGTGTTTTGGGTGTCACAGGTAATTCAGAACCGATCGGTGCCATTTCGATGACCTGAGCGTTGAGTTCAGTCAACTCTGTGTCGTTGAGTGAAATCGCTCCGTACAAACTCAAGTTATCGGTTGCGATGTACTCAAAGTCAGCCTCAATCCCTTTGATCTCAGAGCTTGCCGCGTTTTCAATAAAGGTCAAGATTGAGACGTTTTGTGGATCAAAACGCGAGGTCTGCATATTATCCCATTGGATATAATATGCGTTACCATTAAAGCGAAGATTTTGGTCGAGCAGCAGTGTTTTCCAACCAAACTCATAGTTAGTGACATCATCTGTCCCGTAGGTTGTGCCCACCGTTGGGAAATCAGGGTTACGCGACGCAACACCACCACCACGGTTGAAACCACCTGGGCGGAAACCTTCTGAGTAGGTTGCATAGTACATGATGCGGTCAGTCGCTTGATAAGCCAAGCTAAATTTAGGGATCACGCCATCTTCTTTGAGCGGTTCTGTGGTATGGCCGCCAGAAGAATCATAATCTCGACCGCGATCGGTATTTTGCGAACCTTGGAAAATACCATCGGCAAAGTTTGACGAGCCTTCAAAATCGGTTTCCAAATCGTAATAACGCAAACCCAGGGTCGCTTTAAGTTGCTCAGTAATCGCATAGGTCGCCTCACCAAACACCGCAATTTGATCTTCAGAACGCGTAATATCATTAAAGAATGCAATGCCTTCTGGACGCGTATTAGGATTAATGCTCACCGCAGTAGAAATTGGCGCGTTAGGCACAAAACCCAGCTCGGTGATTGCCGGATACACATAATCATCTAAGGTTTCGATTTCAGTTGCATCGACGTAAATACCCGCAGTAATACTCAAGCGTTCTGTAGGATCAGCTGATACACGGAGTTCGTGCGTCATACGCGTGTGGTTTTGCTTGCCTTGGAAGCCTTTGGTTGGATCTTTACACTCACGGTTTTCAGTAATGAAACGCGGATCGATGTTGTAGTTTACGACATAATCAGGATTAGTGTACGTACAGGTATAATAAGCAATAAAGCCGCCTGCATTGTTGTAACCTGTGTAGTCAATCGACTGTTCGACTTCTCTATCTAAGAAAGCACCGGCGTACACGATGTCCAAATCATTGGCTTCGCCTTCCAATACCCATGATGTTAAGTTTACATCGTCGCGCAACGCATCAGGGAAGTAACGGGATACTTCGAGATCACCGACTTCTGGATCGTAATCAAACACCCCATCCGCACCTAAAGACTGCATCGTGTGTTGCACTAATAAAGACCAGCTGTCATTGATGAAATACTTCAGACCAAATCGGCCACCTTGATAAAAACTATCATTGAAATCATCTTCGACAAGAGATTGGTTAGACACCGATTCATACGTCGCATCAGGCCCTAAATCCACAGAAGATGCCTGATTAATCGCTGGGTCGAGGGTAAATGTACCTGCAACATTATCGATATAGCCACCACGATTGACTGAGTACATCGTGGCACGAAATGCTACATCATCAGTAAGGGGTATATTGACGAAGCCCTCTGCTGAGGTGCTCATTTCGCCGTGTTTAGTCGTTTCAAGTTTGGTACTAAAACCAGCTTCAAAACCACCTAAGCTGGGTTTGTTAGTAATATAACGAATGGTACCGGCTTGAGAACTTGCACCAAACAGTGTGCCTTGTGGTCCTGGTAGCACCTCGATGCGCTCTAAATCCGTTGCATACAAGTCTAAGTTGCGACCTGGTGCGGTAACCGGCTGTTCATCAATATATAGAGCCACGTTTGGCATTGTACCTTGCGCACCAGAGAGCATGACAGTAATAGGCTGGATGGCCATACCTCGGATAAACACATCCGCTTGACCCGGACCTCGACCACCCAGCGTAATGTTGGGTACATAGCGAGCGAAGTCATCAAAATTCGAGATATTTTGTTCTTTTAGGGCTTTGCCACTTAATGCCTGAACCGCAACAGGCGTTTCTTGAATATTTTGCGTACGTTTGGTTGCGGTTACTTCAATCGTTTCGATTTTGGCTTGGTCTACAGCTGTGTTTGCTAGGGCAGAGGAAGAAGTAAAAGCGAGTGCAGAACAAACTGCGAGTGTCAGTTTTGAGCGTTTAGGTAATATTTCATTACCTGTAGTGTGTTTCATTTTTTGATACCATTTAGTTTGAGATGAAATAATATTTTCAGCACATGTATTGTAATTAAACAGGAAATAATTGCAAATTAGTTATAATACGAATTAATTGTATCGAAATTAAAGGCGTCGGAAAGGTGCTTTAAAA
>JBEVCF010000018.1:0-14659 GCA_040514355.1 Glaciecola sp. | reverse complement strand
ACTTTGCTGTCTTTAGCAGCGACTTCCTTACTACTAGGTTCAGTTGCATCAACGGCCAGCCCGGGTTCAGAATTACCTTTATTAGCCCCAGAAAAACAGCACGCTAAAGCTGCAAAACGCGTGCTGAGTACTTATCTGCGCAATCATTATCAGTCTTTTAAATTAGATGATGCACTGTCCCAGAAAGTGTTTGACCGTTATTTACGCAATCTGGACTACAATAAAAACTTTTTTACTGCCGTAGATGTTAAACACTTTTCTATTTATGCAGATAAATTTGATGAAGCTTTGACCACGGGTGATGTAAATATCGCATATCGAATCTATCAAACGTATTTAGAACGTCGCTACGAACGCACTCAGTACGCAATATCATTGCTCGATAGAGCATTTGATTTTAATCGAGCTGGTGACAAATTTTTTTACGACCGTGAGGATGCTGAGTGGGCTAGAGATATTGCTGAGTTAAATGAAGTATGGCGCCAAAGAGTCAAGTACGATTTGCTCAACCTCGTCTTAGCTGATAAGTCTCAAGATGAAGCGAAAACGCTTCTTCGCAAACGTTATGAACGCGCGCTTACCCGCTTACAACAAACTAAATCCGAAGATGTATTTCAGACCTTTATGAATGCATTTTCGCGCAGCCTTGAAGCACACACTAGTTATTTGTCACCGCGCAATGCAGAGCGTTTTCAAATGCAGATGAATCTCTCGTTTGAAGGGATCGGTGCATCGCTTCAAATCGAAGATGAATATACGGTCGTCCGCAGTATTATACCCGGGGGGCCAGCAGATGCTTCTGGTGAGCTAAAACCTGAAGATCGCATTGTCGGTGTCGCACAAGAAGAAGGTGAATTTACTGATGTCGTTGGGTGGCGTTTAGATGACGTGGTTGAATTGATCAAAGGTCCTAAAGGCTCTAAAGTACGTCTGCAAGTATTAAAAGGTAATGCCGAATCGAAAACGCCCGTCGTCATTACGTTCACTCGTGACAAAGTGAAGTTAGAAGATCGTCAAGCTAAGCTTGAGATATATGAACCCAAAAGCGCTTTAGGTGAACAACATAAACTGGGCGTGATTGAAATACCTTCTTTTTATAATGGCCTAACGGGTCATGTAAAACTACTTATTGAGGAGGCACAGGCTGCTGGAGTGGCAGGCATTATTATCGATCTGCGTGGTAACGGCGGCGGCTCATTAAACGAATCGCGTACCTTAACAGGTTTGTTTATTGATAGTGGGCCAGTGGTTCAAGTGCGTTTGGGTTCTGGTCAAATCAATATTGAACGAGACGTGGATGGTGTGGTCCATTACAACGGCCCTTTGACGGTGTTAGTCGATCGTTTTAGTGCATCTGCTTCAGAAATTTTTTCAGCCGCGATTCAAGATTATAATCGAGGTATCGTTATTGGCGAGCAAACCTTTGGTAAGGGTACCGTACAACGCCACAAAGGCCTAGGCCGTTACTATGACATGCAAGAAAATCCTTTAGGTAGTATTCAATTTACCACCGCCAAATTTTATCGTATCAATGGCAGTAGTACACAGCACAAAGGTGTGGTACCAGACATCCAATTTCCTAGTCCTATCGACCCTGCAGAGTGGGGCGAGAGCAAAGAAGAAAATGCATTACCCTATGATCGCATCACTCGAGCTAATTACACCACGTTTTCCGATTTACAAGGGACTATTGATATTCTGGTAGCTAAGCATAATAAACGTGTTTTACAAAACCCTGAGTTTGCTTATATTTTTGCAGATATTGCGGAATATGAGCGCAACAAAGCGAAAAATTATATTTCACTGGTCGCGAGCGAGCGACAGGCGGAAGAAGATGCCAGCAAACAGAAACGTCTCCAACGTGCCAATGAACGTTTGCAACGCTTTGGTCTTGAACCGGTAAAAACACTTAGTGATATAGATGAATTACCAGATGATTTACTCGAAGTTGACCCCTTTTTGGACGAAGCGGCTAACATCACTTACGATTTGATTTCCAGCGGTAAGTTTGCAAATCAGTCATAATCACTTTTCACTACCCATAAAATAATAATAAAGGGGAATACTATGAGTACTCGAGGTGAATTTTCCTCCCGACTCGGTTTTATACTCGCTGCAGCAGG
Organism: Glaciecola sp.; assembly: GCA_040514355.1. Lineage (GTDB taxonomy): Bacteria > Pseudomonadota > Gammaproteobacteria > Enterobacterales > Alteromonadaceae > Opacimonas. The sequence continues at coordinate 12,536 of JBEVCF010000018.1, read as the reverse complement.
TTCTGCTGTTGGCCTAGGTAATATATGGGGGTTCCCATCACAAGTTGCGCAAAACGGTGGTGCAGCGTTTGTGCTCGTTTATCTTGTTCTTGCTTTTTTATTGGCTTATCCAGTGTTGATGGCTGAATTTGTGATAGGGCGTGCTACTAAATCCAATGTTGTTGATGCGTTAGGTAGCATAACGAAAAGCAAAATAGGTCGTTTTGTCGGAAGTTGGGGGGCAGTGACCGCCGCTTTGATCCTATCATTTTATGCCATTGTGGCAGGCTGGATGGTGGCGTTTTGTGTTGAAGCCGTGCTTGTGTTCGCCTTTGACAGTTCGGCGTTAAGTTGGTTGACGGATAGTTCCTTTAGTCGCAACTGGATTTTTTGTGCTTTGTTTCTTGCTGCGACTGCGTTCATCGTGACAGGCGGTGTTGCTCAGGGAATAGAAAAGTGGTCAGTCCGTCTGATGCCCACCTTAATTGTATTAATTATTGCACTGATTATTTATGTTGCTTTCCAGCCTGGCGCGCGTGAGGGTTGGATAGCGTACATTTCCCCCGATTTTTCGATTTTGCTAGATCCCGATTTATTAATCAGTGCGATGGGGCAGGCCTTCTTTTCAATGTCGTTGGGGGTAGGCACGATGCTGGTATATGGTTCTTATGTTTCAGCGAAAGAAAATCTACCGCAATTAGGTGCATCTGTTGCATTGGTCGATATCGCGGTAGCAGTGTTAGCGGGTATGCTTATTATTCCAGCGATGTACGTCGCTCAAGCGAATGGTGTTACCATTTTTGGCGAAGATGGCAGTTTGATTGAAGGAGGCGCATTAATTTTTTCTGTGTTGCCAAATTTATTTGATTCAATTGGTGTCGTTGGAGCAGTCATTGCGGTGTTCTTTTTCTTTTTGATGTCTATCGCAGCCGTCACATCCTCTATCTCAATGTTAGAAGTCCCAGTATCATATCTGGTGGAGAATAAAAACTTACCTCGTCAGCGGTCTGTATGGTTAACGACATTGGTTATTCTAGGGATTAGTTCAGCTATTATCTTTTACTTTGATACTTTATTTGGTTTAGTCATTTCCATTACAACCGAGTATTCACAGCCTTTACTTGGTTTGTTAATTTGTATTTTTGTAGGTTGGATTTGGCATCGCGATAGTGCCATGCAGGAGCTGTGTAAAGGCAACCCTGAGGTGGCTAGTTCGATATTTGGCAAAGTGTGGCCATGGTATGTCAAATTTGTGTGCCCGGTGATCATTGTCATTATGTTTGTTAGAAGTTTTGGAGGTTAACATGACTCATCCTCGTGAAGCCTCATTACTCGATGCTATTATTCCTATAGTTCTGCTCGTTGTGATGATGGGCAGTGCGGTGTACCTATTTGGTGATGATTCTTCTTATGGGCCCAATCAAATAGCATTGTTATTGGCAATGGGTATTGCTGCAGTGATTGGTTTAAAAAATGGCCATCGTTGGGTTGATATTGAAAAAGGGATTGTCAAAGGCATATCGATGTCGCTTGGTGCGTGTTTAATCTTGTTTGCCGTGGGCTCACTAATCGGCACTTGGATGTTAGCCGGTACCGTGCCCACTTTAATTTATTATGGCCTATCTCTCCTTAATCCTAGTTTCTTTTATGCGGCGACTTGTTTAATTTGCGCCATTGTCGCAATGAGTATAGGCAGTTCTTGGACGACTGCAGCCACGGTAGGTGTGGCACTGATCGGTGTTGCGACTGGGATGGATATGTCGCTAGCTATAACCGCCGGGGCTGTCGTCAGTGGGGCGTACTTTGGCGATAAAATCTCGCCTTTATCCGAAACGACCAACTTAGCGCCGGCAATAGCGGGTACCGATTTGTTTGAACATATCAAATACATGTTATGGACTACGGTGCCAAGTTTCATTATTACGCTTATTTTGTTCGTTATACTGGGCCTGGCTGAAGATGTGTCGGCAAAAGCGGAACGCATTGAGCAAATGCAAAGCATTTTATCGGACTACTTTAATTTAGGTTGGCATTTACTCATCCCCTTAGTCGTATTATTGACTTTAGCGATCAAGAAAGTGCCTGCCTTTGCGGCTGTATCAATTGGCGCTCTGATTGGTGGAGTATGGGCAGTGATCTTTCAAACAGATATTGTACTGGCGCTCAACAACAGTGAATTTTCTGGCGCAGTAGCCCAACTGGTTGTAGTGTGGACTGCGTTATTTGATGGTGTTGCCTTTAGCACACCAGATGACAACTTAAATAGTTTGCTTAGTCGTGGCGGTATGTCATCGATGTTAAATACGGTTTGGTTGATTATTTGTGCTATGTCATTCGGTGCCGTACTTGAGCACGTAGGCTTACTCAAACGCATTGTGTCAACGCTTTTACATGGCGCTAATACTATCGGCGCATTGGTTTCTAGAACCATCTTGACCTGTTTTGGCACGAATTTAATTACTGCTGATCAGTATATTTCTATAGTGATGCCAGGTCGCATGTACCAACACGCATTTACTGATAAAGGATATCACCAACTGAACCTGTCCCGCAGTTTAGAAGACGGCGGTACCTTGACCTCACCCTTGATCCCTTGGAATACTTGCGGTGCTTATATGCACAGTGTGTTAATGGTGCATCCATTTACCTACGCGATGTATGCCTTCTTTAACGTCATCAATCCGATACTTGCGATTATTTATGCATATGTAGGAATAAAGATTTTGCGTTTAACGCCACCTAAAGTGGCCGTTACACCATCTGCATAAGGAGTATGAGATGTTAGCCAAACGCCGTGAAGATTATCAGCCAGTTGGGTTTTCTGTCCAAGAAACACACTTAACCTTTGATTTAGACCCTAGTGCTACAACCGTCACGAATCACCTATCATTGGTCAGAACCACTAGCACAGCCGATCGCTTGTGGTTTGATGGTACAGATATTGAGCTATTGAAAGTATGGGTCAACGGACAGCCTTGCACAGATTATGAATGTCATGCTGAAGGGGTATGGTTGGCCGTGCCTGAAACCACTACGACTTTCACAGTCACATTTGAAACCCGTTGTAACCCGAAGAATAATACCACGCTTGAGGGTTTGTATTTTGTGTCAGGCGCGTTTTGTACGCAATGCGAAGCGGAAGGGTTTCGACGCATTTCATACTACCTTGACCGCCCGGATATTTTAGCGTCGTTCACTGTAACGATTAACGGTGACGCCAAACTATACCCCTACATGCTCAGCAATGGGAATAAAGTTGCTGAAGGAGTGTTAGAGGATGGTCGTCATTCTGTAACGTGGCATGATCCCCACAATAAACCCGCTTATCTCTTTGCATTGGTAGCAGGGGACTTTGATTGCCTTAAAGGTCAGTTCACCACTATGTCTGGAAGAGACGTCGCGCTTGAATTTTTTGTAGAAAAAGGGCGCCTAACCCAAGCTGAACATGCATTAGTATCATTACAAAAATCCATGCGCTGGGACGAAGAAACCTTTGGATTAGAGTACGATTTAGATGTCTATATGGTGGTAGCTGTTGACTTTTTTAACATGGGTGCCATGGAAAACAAGGGACTCAATGTATTCAATAGTAAATTCGTGCTAGCTCAACCCGATAGCGCGACTGACGATGATTACTTCAATATTGAATCCATTATCGCACACGAATACTTTCACAATTGGACAGGCAATCGAGTGACGTGTCGCGACTGGTTTCAGCTATCATTAAAAGAAGGGTTAACGGTTTTTCGCGACCAACAGTTTAGTACTGATATGACTTCGCCTTTGAGTAATCGGATTAAACAAATTAACGTGATGCGAACACATCAATTTGCTGAAGATGCATCGGCTATGTCGCATCCTATTCGACCAGACGCTGTTGTCGAAATGAATAATTTTTACACCGTTACAGTATACGACAAAGGTGCAGAAGTGATCCGTATGATGCATACCTTACTAGGTGCACAAGGTTTTAGAAAGGGTATGGATTGTTATTTTGCCAGACATGATGGGCAAGCCGTAACGTGCGATGATTTCGTCAACGCGATGCAAGATGCAAACACGTTTGATCTAACGCATTTTAAACGTTGGTACAGTCAATCAGGTACGCCTCAGATAAGTGTTGAGCAGACGTTTGATGAGCAAAGTAACACACTCACTGTCACGCTCTCACAGGTGACGCATCCTACACACGACCAAGCAGAAAAATACCCGTTATTAATGCCAGTTCGTTATGAGTGTATAACTAGTACTGGACAATCATTGCTCGCGCTCGAAGATGTGCAACCCGGGGTAGTTGTGCTTGATCAGGTGAAGCAAACATATACGTTTGTGGGCGCTGATAAAGATACGGTTATATGCTTATTTTCTGGTTTTTCTGCACCGGTCAACATATCGCCATACAATGATAAAAGCCAATGGTTTCGCTTGTTAACTCAAGCACATGAACCTCTCACTGTGTGGGAAGCCGCACAAAATTTGTTTACTGCTGTCATCGTCCATCATTACCAGAGCTTACTAGGCCAAACTGATAGTTCTTTAGACAATGCGCTTAATTGGTCGCTGTTGTGCGATTGGATTGCTCAACAAAAAGAGCAACCAGAATTGCTAGCAGAGGTATTATCACTTCCCAGCACTGAGCAAATTTTACAGACGCTACAAGACGTTGATATTATTTTACTGGATCGTGCTCGAGGCGAACTAAAACGTTCACTTGCCAACAATCTTTTGCCTGTTATAACCCCGTTGTACGATGCTCTTGCTTCCTCGCAAACTACATATGCATATGAATCGTTTGCCATGCATCAGCGTCGCTTACAGAATGTACTATTGCAATATGTCGTTTATGCGAGCCCTGAAGCGGTCGTTGAACAGTTTGTGCAAGCTAATAATATGACAATGTCCCTAGGCGCATTAACAATCGCTGTTGATATTAAGCACGAGAAGGTTGAATGGATGTTGGATCAATTCCAACAGCAATGGAGCCATGACAGTGTGGTCATGGACAAATGGTTTGCCTTACATGCTAGGATTCCAAGTGCAAACATTTTGAGTAAGTTGGATGTTTTACAAGCCCACCCTCATTTTAGTTTACATAACCCTAATAAGGTTCGCGCCACAATTGGCACATTTGCACAATTTAATATTGCTGGATTTCATGCTGAAGACGGGAAGGGCTATGACTATTTAGCAGATTTTGTTGTACAACTTGATGCGGTTAATCCTCAAGTGGCTGCACGTTTGGTCACCCCTTTGACTCAATGGCAACGCTTTAATGAAAGTCGACAAGGTAAAATGTGTATGGCGCTTAAAAAAATCCATTTACATCCTCGATTGAGTAACGATGTAATGGAAAAAGTCAGTAAAAGTTTAGCGTAAATATTATAAAAAACAGCCAAATGTTGTGGCTGTAGGATGATGACTTAACGAGTATTAAGCATAAAAATATAGACTTAATTTATCGAGCTAAATATAGATTACGATTTTTTATATGATTATTTGTACACTGGTAGGATTAGTCCTTGCAGTATTACATAAATAATGTAATTATTCTGTTAACAACTATAAGTATAGCCTCATTACTATCACATTTGTGGTGTTTCAGGAGAATAATAACATGACAAACAAACCCACCTTGTTTCAAAAGTCAAAAATTACACTAGGGATTGCAGCTGTTCTTGCAACTAGTGCTATCACTGCACAAGCAGCTGAATTTGAGTTTGGTGATGTTACCCTCAACGTTGATTCAACTTTTACTATTGGTACTAGTATTCGTGTAGAAGATCGCAATATGAACCTGATTGGTAAAGCCAATCAACCTGGTTTAGACTGGTCAGGCTATACGGCACTTGGCAACGTTATTTACCCAAATTATGATGTATGGGGTCAGGATATCGGTGGTTATTCGACCAACGGTGACTTGGGTAACTTGATGAATGATCCAGGCGATGCGTTCTCCACGCAATTCTCAGGTAGCCACGAATTTGATTTACAAAAAGACAATATTGGCTTCTTTGCGCGTGTGTTTTACTTTAAAGAGTTTACCGCTGATAGTAATGACACTTGGGATCGTCCTTTAGGTGGTGATGCTATCGATTTATGTGCGACCAAAAAAGCAGAAGAAGAACTCTGCCAAGATTTTCGTCTATTGGATGCCTTTTTCTACGGTGATTTTGAATTAGGTGATATGCCTTTAACCCTGCGTATTGGTGACCAGGTTGTGAGCTGGGGTGAATCGACGTTTATTCAGCACGGTATTAACACAACTAATCCAGTTGACGTGACTCGTGCGCGTTCTCCAGGTGCTGAACTCAAAGAAGTTTTCATTCCTGTGGGTATGGTTTATGCGTCGTTAGGCCTGACAGAAAATGTCAGTGTTTCTGCTTATTATCAATATGAGTGGGAACGTTCCCGTCTACCTGTCGCAGGCTCTTATTTTGCGACCAATGACTTTGCGGGTGAGGGTGGTCATGCTTCGACCATCCAATTAGGTTTCTCAGGCAATCCAGATATTCACCTTGATCATCTTATCGCTAACTTAAATGGTCTAGGTGCACAAGCTAATGGTTTATTAACAGCTGGGAATGGCAATCCTGCCGCGCTTGCTCCATTAGCCGCTGCTATGCTCGCGTATCCGACCAAGGTCGCGCTTCGTGCAGAAGGTGATAGCGCACATCGAGATGCAGATGATGCAGGTCAATATGGTATTAAACTCACGTGGTTTGCTGAAGATTTAAACGACACTGAGTTTGGGTTTTATCACCTAAATTACCACAGTACTCGTCCTTTGGTTTCGGGTATTACGTCTGACTTCACTTCTGGTGGCGTGATCGGTGATTTGGCTTATTTAGCACAAAACACAATTACCAAAGACAATATCATGGATTTACAAACGTTCAGTAAAGCAGAGTTTTTGTATCCTGAAGATATCAAACTATACGGTTTCTCGTTCAATACCAATATCGGTGAGACAGCGGTCGCTGGTGAAATTTCTTATCGCCAAGACGAGCCTTTACAAATTGATGATGTGGAATTGTTGTATATGGCGATGCCTGAGCAGTTAGCGAATGCAGGCTTACGTGACGATTTATATGGGATTTCACAATTAAACAATGTTGGTATCACTGCGGGTCCTGGCGAATTTGCAGCCGGATATGTTACATCAGATACTTTCCAAGCACAGATGACGGTATCACACATATTTGGTCCGGCATTGGGTACTGATAACTTGGTCTTATTAGGTGAGGTTGCGTATGTTGACGTAATGGATATGCCGGACGCATCCGTGTTGCGTTTGAACGCCCCGGGTACGGCTCGTACTGCAGATTTATTCCGTTACACCTCACAAGCTCCGATTGGTTCAGCTGATCGTGTTCTGTTAAATGAGGCTGTTCCATTACAAGGCTTACATGCTGCTCTATCAGACGGCCCAGAAACAAATCCGTTTGCAACACAAACGTCATGGGGTTATCGTTTATTGGCTGTAGCAGACTACAACAACATTTTCTCTGGCATCAACATGCGAGCGCGAGCAACGTTTGCACATGATGTGTCTGGTACGACGCCTGATCCATTGTTTTTGTTCTTAGAAGATCGCAAATCAGCCAGTGTTGCATTTACATTTGACTATTTAAGCAAATTTTCAGCAACAGCTTCTTATAACGCGTTCTGGGGTGGCATCGGTACGACCAATGGACTGTCTGACCGCGATTTTGTATCATTTAATGTGAAGTATTCATTCTAATAATAGGTGTAAAACATGATTAAAAAAATAAGCATCTTAACTGCAGCCCTAACTTTTGCCCTTGGCACCGCTGCAGTGCACGCTAACGTCACAGAAGCAGAAGCCGCCCGTTTAGGTGCCGACCTTACGCCTATGGGAGCAGAAAAAGCAGGTAATGCTGATGGCTCAATCCCTGCATGGACAGGTGGTATTACATCTGCCCCAGCTGGTTATACGATTGGTGACCACCATCCCAATCCATTTCCAGATGACAAGCCCTTATTTGTAATTGATAGTTCAAACTACAAGGATTATGCGGAGAATTTGTCTCCGGGCCAAATGGCATTATTCGAGTTGTATCCTGATACATACAAAATGCCAGTTTATCAAACTCGCCGTACGGCATCGTTTCCAGATTTTGTGTATGCTGCAAATAAAGAGAATGCAGTTAATGCAGAACTGCTCAATGATGGAAACGGTTTGAAAAACGCGCGTATGGGTATTCCATTCCCAATTCCGCAAAATGGTTTGGAAGCGATTTGGAACCATATCTTGCGTTACCGTAGTGAAAATGTGCAACGCTTTGGTGGCCAAGCTGCGGTTACTGAAGGTGGCGCATTTACCGTCACCGGTTTTGATGATGCGCTGATCATCAAGTACTCCGATCCAGATGTCACGGCTGAAGAACTCATGGCAGACAATATTTTGTTTAAATTCAAACAAAAAGTGACTAAACCTGCACGCCTTGCGGGTACAGCTCTGTTAGTACATGAAACCGTAGATCAAATTAAACAACCTCGACAGGCTTGGACTTATAACACCGGTCAGCGTCGTGTTCGCCGTGCACCAAATGTTGCTTTCGATACGCCAGGAACAGGTGCGGATGGCTTGCGTACTACTGATGATTTCGATATGTACAATGGCTCGCCCAATCGATATAACTGGGAGCTAAAAGGCAAACAAGAGTTGTATGTGGCATACAATGCTTATGATCTGCATAGCGATCAAGTTAAATATGATGATTTACTGCAACCTGGACATGTTAATCCAGATTATACTCGTTATGAAAAACATCGCGTGTGGGTCGTGGAAGCTAATCTAAAAGATGAATTCCGTCACGTTTATAACAAACGTGTCTTCTACATTGATGAAGATAGCTGGCAGATCATGGTTGCTGATCTATACGATGATCGTGGGGGCTTATACCGTGTTGGTATTGCTCATGGTCTAAATTATTATGAAGTACCAACGGCTTGGTCAACCTTAGAAGTACTGCATGACCTCAACTCTCGTCGTTATCTGGCGCTAGGTTTGGATAATGAAGAGGATATGTATGACTTCCAAGAGGAGTTAAAAGATCGAGACTTCACGCCACAGGCCCTTCGCCGCGAAGGCAGACGCTAAGTTCATAGCAATTAACGGTTGACTATGGTCAACCGTTTTACTTTATGGTTCCATATGAAATTTAAGTTTATTTTCACAAGTGCGCTTTGCGTACTTTTTACCTTTATACATGTCAAAGCAGATGAGGCTATCATTAGCAAGTTAGCCAATAAGTCTTTGCTTTTAGATACTGCTACAATTGCAAATAATGAGTTAATTGCTGTTGGAGAGCGCGGACATGTACTCATCGGCACAAACGTCGATACCATGGTGCAACAAGCGGTTCCTTCTCGAGTGACGTTGACTGCAGTGACCAGTGTGGGTGAATTAATCTGGGTGGCAGGTCATGACCTCACTATTTTACACTCTGCAGACAATGGCCGCACTTGGAGCGTGCAATACAGTGATATCGACAGTGAAAAACCCTTTCTTGATATTTTATTTTTTGATGCTCAGCACGGTATTGCTATTGGGGCGTATGGCGCTTTTTTCCGTACTCTAGATGGTGGTAATAACTGGGAAAAAGAACTCAATGCGTCGTTATTACATCCAGATGATATTGAATATCTTGAAGAAATAAGAGAGCTAGATGGCGATGAGGCTTATAATGATGAATTGTCCTCTATTTTGCCACATTTCAATCGTATTACGTCACATCAAGATATTGTGTATATGGTCGGCGAAACAGGCTTGATTGCACAAAGTGCAGATCAAGGTCGGACATGGTCACGGGTTGAAATTGACTATGAAGGGTCATTTTTTGCCGTCAACATTATCAATGACCAATTAATTGTGGGTGGCCTCAGGGGTAACACATTTATTATGAACGAAGATGAATGGGAGGCAGTAAGGTTATGCCAAGAAGCCTCTGTTAATTCACTGGTAGTAAGTGGCAGTGATACCATTACCGCTTTACAAAACAACGGTTATATCACCCATATCCAGATAAACAGTGAGTCAGATTTAAACTGTGGTAGCGTTGCTTTGCGAACGTCTCAAAGTGATGCGAAAGTATCCATTGTGTCAGGTGTTATGCACAACGGAATATTAGTCACTGTCGCGGCAAACGGCATTGCCGAAATAAAGAATAAGAATTAACTATGCAAAATTTTACACGTTTTCTCGAATCTGTTTTATTTTCCTACCGCAAGATAGTCATAGCTTCATTTACACTAGCGACGCTATTTTTGTTATTTATGGCGACACAGCTTAAGCTCGACGCAGGATTTGAAAAAAATATTCCGCTAAAGCATGAATACATGCAAAATTATCTCAAACATCGAGCAGATTTCGATGGGGCAAACAATGTACTGGTTTCTGTGTGTGACCGCTCGGGTAACATTTTTAATCAGTATTTTTTTGATACCTTAAAAAATGTCCACGATGATGTGTTCTTCATCAATGGTGTAGAACGCTCATTAGTGGTATCACTGTTCTCACCTGCAACCCGATTTACCGAGATTGTAGAAGGTGGGTTTGCAGGTGGACCCGTTATACCTGCTGATTTTAATTCTAGTAATCCTAAAGCACTTGAAGAAGTCGCTCAAAATATTGAAAAAGCCAAAATTGTTGGTAGCCAGGTTTCATCTGATTACAGCTGTGCGATGGTCAAAGCACAATTACTATCAGTGGATCCTGAGACGGGGGCAGACCTCAATATGTTGCAAATCGGCAATCAACTAGAAAATGAATTGCGTGATAAATATGAAAATGATCGCATTTCCATTCATATTATCGGCTTTTCAAAAATGATTGCCGATGTGGCCAATGGTGCAAAAGATGTGGTGTTCTTCTTCGCCGTTGCTATTGCAATAACGACGGTAATGGTGTTTATCTTCTCCAAATCTCTGATGTTAACTATTTTGCCTATTATTTGTTCCATTGTGGCAGTCGTGTGGCAGTTAGGTTTGTTGACACTGTTTGGGTTTGGTTTAGATCCGATGTCTATTCTCGTGCCGTTTTTGGTTTTTGCTATTGGTGTCAGCCATGGCGTGCAGATGATCAATGCAGTGGGCAAAAAAGTCGTCGAGGGTTTGTCTAGCTTCGCTGCCTCTAAACTAGCCTTTACCAGTTTACTGATCCCTGGGGGCATCGCTTTACTCTCTGATACAGTGGGTTTTTTAACACTTCTAGTGATCGATATCGGCATTATTAAAGAGTTAGCCATTACAGCAAGTATGGGTGTCGCAGTCATTATCTTGACGAACTTATTCTTATTACCTGTATTAATGTCGTATGTGAACTTTTCGACATCTTATAAAACGCGAGCACAAGCAGACACACAGGCCAACTCATATTGGACTGTCTTTTCTAAGTGTTGTGATAGACCCATCGCGATTGGTATCGTCGCTATCACCGTTGTGTTATTCGGCTTAGGCTTTATACAAGCAGAAAAACTAAAAATCGGTGATTTGCATGCTGGTGCACCCGCTTTACACGAAGATTCTCGGTACAACCAAGATACGTTTTTAATTACCGATAAATTTGAAATCACGGTTGATTACATCTCTATTTTGGTCGAAGCGTACCCTGAGGCATGTACAGAATATTCAGTCATGAATGCCATTGATGAATTTCAGTGGCGTATGTCCAGCATTGACGGTATTCAGTCGGCGGTCTCATTACCACACATAGCAAAATCAATTAATGCTGGCTACAACGAAGGTAATCCTAAGTGGAATATATTGCCGCGCAACCAAGCTGTATTGGTACAATCGATTGCTCGGGTGCCATCATCAACTGGCTTATTAAACGGTAACTGTTCTGTGATGCCGGTCATTTTATTTATGAGTGACCACAAAGCTGAAACGATTACGCGTGTAGTCTCTGCCGTTAAAGAGTACCGTGAGATGTATCGTGACCAGGGTCTAAACTTTGCCTTGGCATCGGGACCTGTTGGTGTCATGGCTGCCACAAACGAGGCCGTCGAAGCGTCACAAAACCCGATGTTAATTTATGTCTTTGCTGCGGTTATTATTCTGTGCTTAATGAGCTTTAAATCCTTACGCGCCACGTTGTCTGTTGTGTTGCCACTGTATGTTGTGTCGGTTTTAGCTCAAGCTTTAATGACATTCCTACAAATCGGATTAACGGTTTCTACACTACCGGTGATAGCTTTGGGTGTTGGTATTGGTGTTGATTATGGGATCTACATCTTGTCGACCATGATGCGCAAACTCGATGAAGGTGCTGGGATCCAAGACGCATATCTGACCGCACTTAAAGAGCGGGGCAGTGCAGTCTTGTTTACGGGGATTACGCTAGCCATTGGCGTTAGCACTTGGGTATTCTCTAGCCTCAAATTCCAAATGGATATGGGGATCCTTCTCACGTTCATGTTTGTGGTCAACATGCTCGGTGCCATTATAGTGCTTCCAGCGTTGGCTCGCCTGTTGTGGTGGCAACGCGAGGATGGGCGCCACCCTTCAACACAGGATGTGAAAAACAAATAAAT
>JBEVCF010000017.1:0-14891 GCA_040514355.1 Glaciecola sp. | reverse complement strand
CGCAAGCACAATGCTACAATCAACACTATCCAAACCATGGTGTAATAGTATGTCTCAACCGCCTTATCACCAACAGCTTTGTCAGGTTTTTCAGACTGAACACATCGACTATCTAGCCGTTATTCAAAAGCTGTGGAGTAACTACGGCGTGATCCGTCGCATCAAAGTGCCAGCCCATGAACGTAGCTATGTGTTCAAATATGTGGACTTAGCTAACATTCCTCAACACCCTCGCGGTTGGGCAGGGGCAACCTCCCATGCCAGAAAGCTCTCTTCCTATATCAATGAATGGTGTTTTTACCAACACTATGCAGAACCCATACAAGTCTATGCTCATAGTCAGGCACAAAACGAGGCTAGTTGGCAGGCTGGTTACCCAATGCTGGCGCAGGCTCATTGCGTGGTGCCAAACGTGAACCTACTTCAGGAACACAACAGCCCTGAACGTTTTTTATTGGTGTTAGATGATTTAGACGCCATAGGGTATACCCAGCGTTATGCTGGGTTTTCTATTGCGCAAGTACGCTTGTGTATACGCTGGTTAGCACTGTTCCATGCTTATTTTTTGAACTGTGAAACACCCGATTTATGGCCAGTGGGCAGTTACTGGCATTGGCAGACACGTCAAGATGAATGGGGTGCTATGCCGCGCAATGAGTTGTACCATCATGCGCAAGGTATTGCCCAGGCCTTACAAACATGTCCGTATCAGACACTCATTCACGGTGATGCCAAAGTTGCCAATTTTTGTTTTCATCCGGATGGACAACGCGTGACGGCGGTGGACTTTCAATATGTGGGTCGCGGGGTGGGCGTGGTCGATGTGATGTATCTACTTGGCAGTGCGCTATCTGCAGACGAGTTATATGCACATGCAGAGGCGTTATGGGATACGTATTTTGATGATCTCAGGATATTGGGCATCGCTGAGGATGTGGTACAGACATGGCGTGACTTGATCCCGACGGCTTGGGGGGACTTTGAGCGTTTTTTACAAGGTTGGTCACCTGGCCATCAAAAGCTACATGCATACGCTGCTGAACAAACTGCCCTGTGTCTGCAGGCGCTCATATCTGGCCAGGAGTAGTGTTACTTGTGGCGTTCGCGCAATACACCGACAACGTCCTGCATCGATAAGCCACTGGCTTGTAACAGGACTAACAAGTGATAGAGTAAATCGGCTGATTCATTTTTTAATTCATCTAAGTCCGCAACCGTTGCTGCAAGTGCGGTTTCTACGCCTTCTTCGCCCACTTTTTGAGCGATGCGTTTGATGCCTTTAGCGTACAAAGACGCGGTGTAAGACGAGTCTGGATCTGCGCCTTTACGACCTGCGATCACTTTTTCTAAATCTGCGATAAAAGTGTAATCGCTTTGTGCATTGTCAAACCAACACGCTGTTGCGCCTGTGTGACAGGTTGGACCGATAGGATTAGCTAAGACGAGTAAGCTATCAGCGTCACAGTCGGCCTCAATTTGGACTGCGTTTAATGTGTGCCCAGAGCTTTCGCCTTTGGTCCAAAGACGTTGTTTGGAGCGACTAAAAAACGTCACATGACCGGTCTCAAGCGTATGCGCGAGGGCCGCTTGGTTCATGTAACCTTGCATCAAGACTTTACCTGATACAGCGTCTTGTACAATAGCAGGTACAAGGTTATCCATTTTTTCCCAAGCGATGTCTTGGCTGTTTTGCGAAGTGATGATCATACGGTTCTCATTGGAATAGTTTCGTTGTGAAGATATTGCTTCAAATCACCAATATCAATAATTGCTTTGTGGAATACTGAAGCCGCAAGGGCACCATCGACATCTGCTTCTTTGAACACATCTGCAAAATGATGAATTTTACCAGCGCCCCCTGAGGCGATGAGCGGTACCTGACAAATCTCGCGGATGGCTTTGAGTTGCGCTAAATCGTAACCTTCACGCACACCATCTTGGTTCATACAATTTAAGACAATCTCACCTGCGCCGCGGGCTTGCACTTCTTTGACCCAATCGGCGGTCTGCCAAGCCGTTTGCTGCGTGCGACTCTCATCTCCAGTAAACTTAAATACTTCGTAGTGACCGGTCTCGGCATTGTAAAAACTATCAATTCCGACCACGATGCATTGCTGACCAAAAGCATCGTGCATCTTGGTGATGAGTTCGGGATCCATCAAAGCCGGTGAGTTGATCGAGATCTTATCTGCTCCCATGGCAAGGATAGTCGCAGCATCTTCAACGGTTTTGATACCACCTGCGACACAAAACGGAATATCGATAACTTGTGCGATACGTTCCACCCAGCTCTTGTCTACCGTACGTGCGTCAGACGATGCTGTGATATCATAAAACACCAACTCATCCGCACCAGCTTCTGCATAGCGCTGGGCGAGGGGAACGATATCGCCAATGATTTCGTGGTTGCGAAACTGCACGCCTTTGACCACTTTACCATCGCGGACGTCCAAACAAGGGATTATGCGTCTTGCCAGCATGCGAGCGCTTCCTCTAATGTAAATTTACCTTCTAATAAAGCCCGTCCTAAAATCACCCCATCTACCTGAGTAGGGCCTAGGCGACGAATATCCTCAAGACTGCCAATACCGCCTGATGCTTGCCAAACGACAGAGGGGAATTGCGCTTTCATTTCGCTGTACAACTCTGCATTCGCACCTTGTAAGGTACCATCACGCGAAATATCCGTACACAAGACATGTTTGGCGCCCACACTGAGCATATCATTGAGCAAACATTCAATCTCAACTCCCGAGTCTTCTTGCCAACCATGAGTGGCGATGCATTTTTTTCCAGCTGCATTGATGTTGACGTCCAAGGCTAACACGATCGCCTCTGGACCGTATTGACGGATCCACGCTTTGACTAGCTCAGGTTCTTTGACCGCGAGTGAACCGATGACGACGCGTTTGACGCCAATGTCTAACAGACCTGCAACGTCGGCTTCACTGCGGATCCCGCCACCCGACTGAAACGACATACGCTGGGTGTCAACCATAGCTTTAATCAAATCGAGTTGGCGCTTTTCGACGTCTTTTGCACCGGTCAGATCCACAATGTGCAACCATTGTGCTCCTGCATCGGCATATTGATGCACGACGTCAATCGGATCGAGTTGATATTGTGTTTTTTGGTTGTAATCGCCTTGGTAAAGGCGAACTACGTGACCGTCAATCAGGTCGATAGCAGGAATAATCATAAATAATCTTTTTTCGTTACAGTTTTACAAAATTTTCAAGTAATTGTGCGCCAGCATCACCTGAACGTTCAGGGTGAAATTGCACCCCATAAAAATTGTCTTTGTGGATGGCTGCACTAAACGCCTGGCCATATTCACAACTCGCTAGAGTGTGTTCGTACACAGGGACTGCATAGCTGTGCACAAAGTAAAAGTGCGTGCCATGAGTGATCCCTTGAAATAATGGGTTGCGTGTGGGGTTGACCGTATTCCAGCCCATGTGAGGTAAGCGCAATGTACCCACTTGCATACGCTCAACCGACCCTGGGATCAAACCCAAACAAGCCACTGTGTCTGTACTGTGCAAACCACTCTCATGCGATACTTCCGTCATCAGTTGCATACCCAGGCAAACGCCTAAGGTAGGCTGAGTGAGACTTTGTATGGTTTCGACCAGACCTTTATCACGGATGGACTGCATGGCGTTTTGCGCAGAGCCCACGCCAGGTAAAAAGGCTTTATCCGAGGCTTTGATGACGGCAGGCTCGTCTGATACGGTGACCGCTACGCCAAGTCTTTGTAGCGCAAACTTGACCGATGAAATATTGGCACAGCCGGTATCAATGATGACTATTTTTGGGGTCATTACAGCGCTCCTTTAGAGCTGGGTAATGCTTCGCCTTGCACACTAATCGCTTGGCGTAGTGCGCGTGAAAACGCTTTAAACAAGCCTTCTACTTGATGATGTGCATTGCCACCGCTGATGGATAGATGCAGTGACAGGCCCATGCTTTGGGCTAGGGAATAGAAAAAGTGCTCAACCATTTGCGTGGACAATTCACCGACTTTTGCCTCAGAAAAGTCCGCAGAAAATTTTAGTAAAGGGCGGTTTGAGATATCCATCAAACACTCTGCACGGCATTCATCCATAGGTAGAGCAAAGCCATAACGACCAATACCGCGCTTGCTACCTAAGGCTTTTTTAAGTGCTTCGCCCAAAGCCAAAGCGGTATCTTCTACAGTGTGATGATCATCGATATGCAAATCACCGCTGACCTGGACATTGAGATAGATGCCGCCGTGGGTAGCAATTTGATCTAACATGTGATCAAAAAAGCCAATGCCGGTGGCAATATCCGAGGGGCGTTGCTGGTCGAGGTTCACTTCGACGCGAATTTGTGTTTCGGAGGTATTGCGCTGTACAGTTGCGATGCGTTCACTGTGTAAAAGGGCGCGTTCGATATCCACCCAGTTCAATGTATCAGGGTGATATTGAAAACTACCAATGCCCATATTGTCTGCTAATTGCACATCTGTAATGCGGTCGCCAATCACGTAAGAACGCGCAAAATCTACTCGCCCTTGTTGTAAATAGTCCTTCACCAACCCTAAGTGTGGCTTACGGCAAGCACAGTTATCTTCAGGAAAGTGTGGGCAAATCAACACATCGTCAAATACCACCCCTTGCGATGACAAAATTTGCATCATCATATCGTGTGGTGCGTCAAAATCTGCACGAGGAAAGCTATCGGTGCCAAGGCCATCTTGGTTGGAGACCATGACTAAGCGAAATCCTGCTGCTTGTAAACGCAACAGCACAGGGATGACATTGGGCTCAAATACCAATTTATCTAGACGGTCGAGTTGTTTGTCCACAGGGGGTTCTTCAACCAGTGTTCCGTCACGGTCAATAAATAGTATGGCTTGACTCATAGTGCTGTTGCTTCCTGAATATTATAAAATTGGGTCATAAGGTGTAATAAGCGCGCATTTTGCTCTGGGCTTCCGGTGCTGATCCGCAGACAATTTGCCAACTGGTCTTGTTTGGATTGGTCGCGGATAAATACTTTGTGGTGAACCAAAAATTGCATCAATGCATCTTTGTGTGCGGTGCGAAACAAAATGAAATTCCCGTGCTGAGCACCGACTAATTCGATATCGCCTAAGTGCGCGATGGCATCTTTTAAGGCGATTTGCTCAGTTAAAATGGCTTGCACTTGTTCGCGCATGACTCCAAGGCCATCTGGGCTCAATGCCTGCGCCGCGATATCAGCGACAGGCGCAGATAAAGGGTAGGGAGCAATGACTTTGAGTAAGGTTTGGATCACCTCTGGTTGCGCTAGCGTAAAACCACAACGCAAACCTGCCAGCGCAAAAGCTTTGGATAAGGTACGCAAGATCACAACATTATCGTACTTAGCTAACCACTCGGTGTGATCATTCTCTGCAAATTCGATGTAGGCCTCATCAATGACGACTAAAGCCGTATCTTGATAAAAGGCAATGATAGATTCAATTGCAGCTTTATCTGGCAAAGTACCCGTTGGATTGTTAGGGGCGCAGATAAATATTAATTTGACGTTTTCGGCAGCAGCTTTGATCCCCTCGACGTCCAAACTAAAAGTATGGCTATCGCTGTTCGTACTGATCAAAGGCACACTTTTCACTGCGACATTACAAGTATTCGCACTGATCGCATACATCCCATACGTCGGGGGACAAATTAATACCGCATCCTGTTCAGGGTTACAAAAAGCGCGGATCAATAATTCAATCCCTTCATCCGCTCCGCGAGACACTAACACTTGCTCTTTGGGCAAGCCAGCGTATGCCGCGTAGGCTTGGATCACTGCATCTGGTTGACAATCTGGGTAGCGATTGTACAAACTTGTATCCAAGTCGTACTGCTGAGCGACGGGGGCTTCGTTGGCATTGAGCCACAAGGGCGCGTTTTTGCTGGTATCTTGTTCGCTAGCGGCGAATAAACGTCGAGCAGATGCATAAGGCACCAAATTTAGCACATGCTTTGCGACATTGTTTTGTAAAAACTTCAACATGCCTCTAGTCCTTCTGCGCTAATTTCGCTAGCCGTATTGCAACAGCGTTTTTGTGTGCATCTAAGCCTTCAGCATCCGCGAGATCCATGATGGCGGGCCCCAGTTCTTGCAGTCCTTGTGCAGACAAGGTTTGTACTGTGTAGCGACGCATGAAATCGAGTAAGCCTAAGCTCGAATACATTTTTGAGTAACCATAGGTTGGCAGTACGTGATTGGTGCCTGAGGCATAATCACCTGCAGATTCTGGCGAATATGGACCCACAAAGATAGAGCCGGCATACTTTAATTTTGCCAGTACCGCAGCGGTATCGTTGACTTGTACTATCAAATGTTCCGGTGCATAGGTATTGCTTACGACAATCGCTTCATCAATTGAATCACAGACGATATAACGCGCGTATTGCATGGCATGTTCGGCAATATTTTGTCGTGATAACATCGCTAACTGTTCTGCTACCGCCGCTTGCACAGCTTCTGCGAGTGCTTTGTCTTCAGTCACCAAGATGGCTTGAGAATCTTTGCCATGCTCAGCTTGAGAGAGTAAATCTGCTGCCACAAAGTCTGGATCAGCATCGCAATCGGCTAGTACGAGGACCTCTGAAGGACCTGCAGGCATATCAATGGCCGGACCGCCTGGGAGTAAAGCGACTTGTTGCTTGGCTTCGGTGACATAGCTGTTACCTGGTCCAAAAATTTTGTCCACTGCTTGAATGCTTTCTGTACCTAAAGCCAACGCAGCAATAGCTTGTGCACCACCACACAAATAAATTTCATCAATGTCACACAAACTTGCTGCATATAAAATTTCGGGGGCTAGGGACTGCTCTGCATTAGGTGGGCTAACCAACACTTTGCGGGCGCAGCCGGCAACTTGAGCTGTGGTGCCTAACATCAACACGGTTGACGGCAGAGGGGCAGAACCGCCTGGGATGTACAACCCTACGGCATCGAGTGCGACGTGTTTTAATTCACACACGACGCCAGGCTGTGTGGTGAGGGTAACATCCTCAGGTCGTTGCGCGCTGTGAAACGCCTTGATATTGGCATACGCGATATCAATTGCGCGTTTCACTTGTGGTGCTAACTGCGCTAGCGTAGCAACACGCGTGGCTTCATCTATGCGCAATGCCTTTAGCGTGACACCATCAAAACGCGCCGTGTAGTCTAGCACAGCCGCATCACCTTTGGTTCGGATCCGGTCGATAATATCCTTAACTTGTTCGCTGAGTTGCGGATTGTTGTGTTGTGCTGGTCGAGCCAAAGCCTGTTTTTGTTGTGCTTGGTCCAAAGAATTCCACTCAATTAGCATATGTGTGTTAACCCATCATTTTTTCAATTGGCATAACAAGTATTGAGCTACAGCCCAATGCTTTTAATTTTTCCATTGTGGTCCAGAATAAGGTCTCTGAACTGACGACGTGGATAGCTACGGTATCTGAATCTTCTGCAAGTGGCAGTACCGTCGGATTTTCAGCACCAGGTAATAAACTTTTCACTTGCTCTAAATACGCTTTTGGCGCGTGCAGCATAATGTATTTGCTTTCTTTGGCCTGCATCACCCCATCGATGCGTGGTAGAAAGCGGTTGATCATGGCTTGTTTGTCAGCGCTGAGCTCATTAGTTGATTGGATTAATACGGCTTTTGAGGTGAAAATCACATCTTCTTCGTGTAAACCATTTGCTTCGAGTGTCGCACCTGTCGATACTAGGTCACAAATTGCATCAGCGACACCGGCGCGGGGGGCGACTTCAACTGATCCTGTCAACATTACAGCTTGCGCGTTGACGTTTTTTTCTTTGAAAAAACGCTCCAGTAAATAGGGATACGTTGTCGCGACTTTTTTACCTTCTAATGAGGCCACACCTTGGTAATCGAGTTCATTTGGTACAGCGATAGACAAACGACAACCACCGTAATCTAGACGACGTAGTGTTTTAAATTCACTTGGTTTGCCAGCTGCTGCGCGTTCTAACATTTTTTCTTCAAGTTCATTTTCACCAATGAAACCCAAATCAACCACGCCATCCATGACCAAACCAGGGATGTCGTCATCGCGGACACGCAGTAAATCGATTGGCTCATTAGTGGAATGAGCAATCAATAAACGGTCACGAATTTGCAGTTTGACGCCAATTGCTTTGAGTAAGGCGATGCTGTCGTCACTTAAACGCCCCGATTTTTGAATAGCGATGCGTAGTCTTGATGTATTGCTCATGCGAATATGTCCTCTCGCGTTCGAATTTGTATGCTGCAAATAAAAAACCCCCAGAATGCCTTCCGGGGGTCTAAGATAACTCTACGCCTCTGGAAGGAATACAACCCTTCCGGCACAAACCAGAAAGGTTATGCTAAATGATGGTGATGATGTTTTGCGCAGAAAAAATTCATGTAAATGTAAAGCGTTGTGCTCAAAAATAATGTGGTCTGAATATTACCTGTTCTTAAATAAAAGCGCAAATCCGGATGCGCATTCTTCATGGTTTTTTAAGCCCTATCGATATAATCAATCAGTCTTACATATAAACGAGTGTTAAATCGGTGTCTCTTAGATAACGGCGGTACTTTGACAATCTTGTGGAAGTACAAACACATTTCGAAACAGAATAATACCAACAAAGGTCGTCCAAATCATATCGGAGAGACTGGGCATTGAGATGTTTTCGTGTATGATGATTACACAGCTAGTAGGAAAATTGTGTGCAATATATTACCAATATCAAACAAAAATACCGCCAAGCGATCCGCGATAAAGCCATTGATAAGGCGAAAGTGCGGATCCTTTTGTGTGAACGA
The DNA here is from genome assembly GCA_040514355.1 of Glaciecola sp. GTDB lineage: Bacteria > Pseudomonadota > Gammaproteobacteria > Enterobacterales > Alteromonadaceae > Opacimonas. The sequence goes on along the minus strand of JBEVCF010000017.1, from coordinate 6,082 downwards.
GATTTAGCTGATTTTAGTGAAGAAGAGCTTGAAATTATCGTCCAAGAGGAAGAGCGCGAAATTTATAGCGCGATCAAAGAAAAAGGCCTGTTAGCCGTCTTGGCTGTACTCGGTATAGGGGTGTTTGGTTAATGCAGCGCATGGTCAAATATATCCTTACCTTTTTGTTGTGGCGCAACTATAAAGTCCTCATTGTGTCGACCGTATTATTGGTCTTTAGCATCATCATGATCAATATGGGACACTCTGACTACCTAACGTGGGCCAGTATGCAAGACCCCATCCCCGCAACTGGGATGAGTTTTGTCTATAAGTACTTAGGTTATGTTGGGTTATTGGGTATATTTGCGTGGGTCAATACTGCGGCGAATAAAGCCGACGAAGCGCAGCGAATACAATCAAAAAGCCAATCCGATTCCTTTTTTAGCAAAATCATTGCTCAAAAACCCAAAATCAAACCGAGCGCACGTCCATCGAGTGTCTCATCCAAGCCAAAAGGCAAGCACGAAGACACAACCGCGCAAGCTGATCCCTTTGCCAATATCCGCACCAAAGCCAAGTTGCGCAGTCAAGCCGATATCACCATTGAAAAAAAATCTAAAAAGTAGCGCTAAAGTCGGCTGATTTCGACCCCTGCATGTTGGGCTAGTCGTTTTGTGAGAGGCTTCGCTAACCCCGCTGCTGGTGTCCATGACCCGCCTGCTAACTCAGGTACATCAAAGGCTAAACACAATCCCACTTGAGCCAGCATTTTGGCAGTAGAGCCATAGCCTGGGTCACGATCACCCGTGACTTTCACAACATGCTGAGTCCCCTCGCTATCAGTACCATAAAAACGCATATCGAACATGCCTTTGCGCTGGGCTTCGGGAGAAGGGCCTTCACCTGGTTTGGGTAGAAATGTTTTAGCCATAAGCTTGCGTATGGGGCTAATGCTTGCACCTACCATAAACGCGCCTAACCCTAAGGTCATCCCCCAAGCTTGTCCTGCCGATTTTGCTTGCATCGCCTCGTCATAGCGAAAATTTTCACCATAGTGATGACCGAGTAGGGCATTTGAGCGATGCACGATACGTTCATTGATGGCAGCCATCACAAAGGGCATGATCCACATGTTTGTGGCTTGTTCAAAATGCGCTTTTTTGTGATTGGTTTGACGCAGAGTGTACGGATGGTCGCTAGGACAGAGTACGTAGGGGTTAACTAAGAGTTTGCGCAAACTGGGCTCGCGACTTGCCTTTTCTAACACATTGAGCATACTCGCGACGGTACCGCCCGATGCGGCTCCGATAATTTTTCTGACACGCATACGAATGTGCTCAATGGGTTGGCCTGTTGCGGCAAGCGCCTGTTGTTGTAAAGTCCAGACACCCAAATCAGAAGGGATAGAATCAAAACCTGCTGTGTGCACAATTCGCGCACCCTGTTGCTGGGCGAGCGTTTCGTACTTATCCAGCATCTTCTTGATCCATTGCGGCTCACCAGTCAAATCGCAGTAATCCGTCCCAGTCTCGGCGCAGACTTTGACCAATGGCTCACCATATAAAGCATAAGGTCCGACTGTTGAAATAATGACCTTGGCTTGTGCGCACATCGCTGTTAACGCCTGCTCGTCGTGACTATCAGCAACTATGACAGGGATGTGTTCCACCCCTTTATCCTGTTGGACTTGTGCCAGTTTACTCGCACTGCGACCGGCCATCGCCCAAGTAAATGACTCTCCTTGGTAATCGCGTAGATATTCCACCAAAATTTGGCCAACAAAACTGGTCGCGCCAAACACGACGACATCAAATGAAGCTGTAGACATGAAGATTCCTTATGCTTTCCACCAATTCGTTCGGCTCAGTGGCATGCCGATATTTTCTAGTGTTTCTTTGAGAACCATGCGATCATCGAGGTTCAAAAACTCGCCTAAGTTTAGACGGTAATCATTAAGACACAAGACCACATCAGGTAGATGCCAGTCGCGTTCGGTTTCGCAGACCTCAAAACTGAGCTGATTGCGATCGTAAGTCCGTGCCACTTCGCGCCGCTGGATCCCTTCTTCGATCACAACTATATCGTCGGTAATAGTAATAATTTGTTGAGCGAAACCTTGGCGACACACGCGGTACATAAAATAAGCAAACAAGCCGACTTCTAGTCCTGCAAACGGTAAAATGATCCAAGCACCGACCAGAGTCCAACCTCCAGCAATAATGAATACTATGATAACCATGAACCAAATCATCCACTTCGTTTCACGCCAGGTCGCTGAACGATTGGGGGTCAATGTGATAATGGTTGCATGAGGTTGTTGTGTAATTTTTACCATAATTTATTGTTGTCATTATCAGTGGCAGTCCGCCAATATACGGCGTTAAAAACGGCTTGCTTTGTGATAGGTTGTTGGTAACCTAGCGTTCGTTCATGCGTTTTACTGATTGAAGCGTATAAAGTATTGTGAGTACTTGTCAAGCTCCTAGTTATCACCAAAAAACATAATAAAAACATGGTATTCGTATTTAAAAAACGCTTATTTGTATTCTTTATACTGTTGTGCAGTTTACTTGGATTGCTTTTACAGCAGGCTGACCCTGTAGCAGTGATGCATGAATATCTACTGTTCACTTTAGTCGGAGTGGTTGGCGCTATTTTTGCCAATGCGACAGGTGCCGGTGGGGGCGTGGTATTTGTGCCTTTGTTCAACCAGTTTGCTTTTGACCCCATGAATATTGTGGCAACAAGTTTTGCCATTCAATGTTTTGGCATGACTGCAGGCGCATTGAGTTGGCGAGACCAATATTTACAGTCTACACACAATGTAAACAGTGCTGCAGTATGGTCAGCATTGCCGCGTTTGTTAATGTTAACGACGCCTTTTTCGATCTTAGGTATTTGGCTCAATCAATATTCTGGTGCCATTGACTATGTAATGGATGCAGAAGCACAATTACATTGGATCTTTGGCTTGTTCTCGATTGCTTTGGCCATTGCATTATTTATTACATTACCCAAATTACGCCAAGAAGAACGCGCATTTCACATTACGCGTTTTGATGCTGTAGCGCTGCCGATGATTGCTTTATTGGGTGGATTTGTGACCGCGTGGTTGAGTATTGGTGTCGGGGAGATGGTCGCGGTCTATCTCATCATGCGTAACGCCTCAGTGACTATGTCGATAGCTTGTGCCGTCATCTTAACGGCTTTTTCAGTGTGGTCGGGAATTGGTTACTTTATCAGTCATAATGAGGTTGATATGAGTGCTGGCATACAAGGGTTTTCGACGATTATGTATCCGGTGGCTATCTTTGCCGGATTGGGTGCAATCATTGGTGGTACACTGGCCAAACACATTGTTTTATTGTTCAAAACTTCCCATGTCAAAGTGTTTTTTGGTGTATGGGTCCTCTTTATGGGCTTGGCCAGTTTGCCAATTTGGTGACATCTAGTTACTTTTTTAGGATCCCTACAGCACCACATGATCAGTTTACCCGCTAGCTAAAACTGTGCTAACATCTGTACCTATATACAGTGGTTGTCGTACCTCGTTTTGCGCATACTACTCCTACCGTTAACAACCATAGTGATGGGTCCATGGCCAAAAAAATTCGCAAGGTATTCGACGCAGACGGGTTACTCGCAGACGCTATTGCGGGCTATACGCCTAGAGAACCCCAAATCCAAATGGCTGAAGCCGTCGCCAAAGCAATCGATACCAAACAATCCCTCATTGTTGAGGCGGGGACGGGAACGGGTAAAACCTTTGCATATTTAGCGCCTGCGTTTGCTAGTAAAGAAAAAACCATTATTTCTACTGGGACCAAAAACTTACAAGAACAGTTATTTCATCGAGATTTACCAGTGGTCAAAGACGCAATGATGTCGCCTAAACAGGTCGCGCTTCTGAAAGGCAGAGCAAACTATTTGTGTAAATTTCGCATGGACCAGTACGGCAAAACTAATCGCGGCTTAGAAAAGTCCCAACTGATGGAGCTAACGACGGTTCGTACGTGGGCAGAGTCGACGAGTTCAGGCGATATGGGGGAGTTAAAGGCCTTGCCCGAGGATGCCCGGATCCTCCCTCATGTGACTTCAACCGTTGACAACTGCTTGGGCCGAGATTGTCCTGATTATGATGGTTGTTACTTGGTCAAAGCCCGACAAGCAGCGCTGGACGCAGACATTATTGTGGTTAATCATCATCTGTTCTTTGCGGATCTAGCCCTCAAAGATACGGGATTTGGCGAGTTGATCCCTGAAGCACAAACCATCATCTTTGATGAAGCTCATCAAGTGCCTGATATTGCCAGTGAGTATTTTGGTCAGCAGTTTTCTACACGCTTACTACAAGATGCCGCTCGTGACATCCATCAAATTTACCGCACGACATTAAAAGACATTGAGCAAGTCGATAAAATTGCTACCAAACTGGCGGCGCTATCAGCTGATTTTCGCTTGGCCTTTCCGGAAAAACCTGAACGGGGTAAGTACAGTGTCATCACGCAAAATGCTGAGATTGCCGAAACGTTGGGGCGTTTATCCGAGTACTTGACTATTTGTGTCGATATTCTCAAGGTCCATATTGGCCGTGATAAAGCACTAGACAATATTTATGAGCGTTTGGTACAAGCCAAAACTAATCTGCAAGCGGTAACCGATACCACTGTGACCGGTGTCTCACTATGGTATGAAACGACGCCCAAGCAGGTTGTATTGCACCTTACGCCATTGAGTATCGCAGATAAGTTTTCTGAAATGGCACAATCACCCCGTCGCTCATGGATATTTACGTCGGCAACGCTGATGGTTGATGGCGGTTTTGCGCATTTTCAAGAGACCATGGGCTTGCAGTCAGCACAGACCATGACCTTAGGTAGCCCCTTTAATTATGCCGAACAGGCCTTGTTGTGTGTGCCAAGATTTTTACCTGAACCGTCACATCGGGATATGCAAACGCACTTATTAGACATCGCCAAAAAATTGGTTAAGGCTGCCAATGGACGCTGTTTTTTACTCTTTACGTCTCATTACATGCTGCGTACGGTCGCAGCATCATTACAAGCTGAGATCACCAATAAGGTTTTAGTGCAAGGCACCACCACCAAACAGGCCTTATTAGACGCTTACTTGGCGGATAGTACGAGTGTGTTATTGGCAACGGGGGCATTTTGGGAAGGGGTCGATGTGCGTGGCGATGATTTGGTTTGTGTGCTGATCGATAAACTCCCGTTTGCGGCGCCTGATGATCCTCTGTTGCAAGCAAAAATCGACGATTGCAAAAAATCAGGGGGCAATGCGTTTGCCAAAATTCAGATCCCACAAGCCGTGATTACGTTAAAACAAGGTGCGGGTCGATTGATCCGTGACGAAAAGGATAAAGGTGTGTTGGTGATTTGTGATACTCGTCTTGCCACAAAAGATTATGGTAAGATCTTTCTTAAGAGTTTACCGCCGATGCAACGGACGCGTGATTTGGACAAAGCCATCGCATTTTTACACGATTTAGCTGCGCCCATATCATCAGTAGAATCGGCTTAAACATAGAGTGAATCAAGCATGAATATTTTAGTCATTGATACTGCAACAGAGGCCTGTTCCGTGGCTGTTAAAACAGCAAATGGAATTTATAGTGATTTTGCCATCTGTCCGCAAGAACATGCGGTGAATATCTTACCGATGATCCAACAGGTGTTAAAACAGGCCGGTCTGAATAAAGGAGATTTGGATTATTTGGGCTTTGGTCGTGGACCTGGTAGTTTTACAGGGGTGCGGATTGCCACGGGGATCATTCAGGGGTTAGCGTTGGGTTTAGACAAACCGGTTGTTGGAATTTCGACCTTGGCATCTATGGCTAATGAAGCAAAGATACGTTTTCCCACGGCGACAAAGATTGTCAGTGCGATAGACGCTCGCATGTCCGAGGTTTATTTTGCTCAGTATGACATTGTGGATGATTGTCTCCACTTATGTGGTGAAGAGCGTGTGTTACCCCCTAGTGAGGCGCTAGCCGAATTACCAACGTCTGCGTTTCATCGAGTAGGGACGGGCTGGCAGGCTTACCCTGAGTTGGAGGGTGAAATAGCGCCAGAGATCACGT
>JBEVCF010000016.1:6804-14911 GCA_040514355.1 Glaciecola sp. | reverse complement strand
TTACAAGCAGCGTGATAGTCTAGTTATTTTTGCTACTTGAAATGGGGGGATTACAATACTATGTAAGTAAAGTTGAGCAGTTTTTGGATTGCTAAGTTAACAATAAAGATAAACTTTCCATCATTAGTTGAGACAGGATTGAGTGGGCATTAAACTATACTTTGTGGTTTATAATTTATAAGGCTAAACCATTTGGTGGCAGATTCGATAGCAGATTCTGAATTTCACTTCAAAAAATAAAGCTAACTCACTGATATACATATAATCTTGAATTATATTCAATGAGCAGATCCAAAACATCGAATAACACAAAAAAGCCCCAATCATACAAGATGCCCCCGCATAGGTTAGACAAACATGCGGGGTTTACTCCCAAAATTAGGGCTTGTTAAATTCTTATCTATTCGTTTGTACCACAAACATACCTTTACCCGTTGCTGTGACTTGTTGCCCGTCGCTAAAAGTGACCGTTCTAGGTGTGTTTGTGTAGTTATAAATGACATAAGAGTTTTGTGTTTCAGTACTAAACAACATCGCTGCAGGGTAATCAGCTGTTACATTGCCTGTCCCCATTTTCAGCTTGCCGATCTCTTTGAAAGTATGCATCCAATGATAAGTATGTGCTTTGGTTTCACCCGCTTCTGGTGTGTAGCTTGGCATATTTGAGTAGTCAGCTATGGCATTTTCAGGTTGAGTTAACGCCATAATATTCCACCAAATATCACGCCATTGATCCGTCGGTAGACCCGATGGAAGACGATTGGGAGATTCACGTAAACCTACATCAATATAATCATCCAAGTAGTCATCATACAACCCAATATGAAGGGTTAAGGGATTACTGGGTAGTGCTTGGATCCCTAAGATATGGGCACTTGCGCCACTAAACCATGTAGAGAATACTGCACCATCTCCCCAAATAATCGATGTGGTAATTTCGCGATATTCATTGATGAAATTATCGTAGTCGGCTGGTTTATTCAGGTAGCGGTCAATGTTATTCCAATATTGCCAAAATGAGGCTGAAGTCAAACTATGCAAATATAAACCGCGCTCGACCATGGCTTGATTGTCAGTCGCCAAACCGAATAAAACCATTGCGCCATATGCATTTGCTGCTTCTGACGTTGACTCGTTGTTATTGCCGCGAGCAAAGTTTACATTGCCAGACGCCCAAGAAAAACCATTAGCAGGATCAAAATGACGCATGTAAGGGAATAGATCATCATCGCGCCCCGCGGCATAATCCCTGATCAATAACTCAATCATTGGTCCGTATTCTGTATCTGAGCACCAGTTTGCATCGTGTCGACACACCTCAGCCGCCGCTCTTACAAAATACCCATAATGGAAGTGGTGGTCATTAAGTTGTTGATGTGACGCGAACGACTCTTCAACTGCGAGTAACGTATCCCATTGCGCATCATAAATAAAATAACGTTCTTCCTTTAATACACCGTTTGCATCGACCGCTGTAAACCAACTGGTTAATTCTGCTTGAAGCCAATTCAAGAGGGTGGCTTTTTGTTCGGTTAAACCTGCACTATCTGCAATGGCTATCAGTTCAGCCACCTTGCTGTACGATTTACCCGTCCAGTAGGCATCTTTCACTATCAAATTTGGATCTGGGTGACGTACCCAAGTATCTTGTGGTTGAGCAAGGAACTCATCAACCAGGCGCGTTAACTCTGCCACATCAATGCTTTGTGCAAAATGCGGTAAAGTAGGTAATACACCTACACTCGGTACTTCGTAAGTATAGGTATCACCTACTACATACTTAATAATCCCTCGAGCACTTCTAATTTGTTCAACTGTCGTAACCGCTGAGCCGTGCTTCCATTGCAGCGGTTGTAAGCCCATCAAGGTTTCAATCGTACTGCCGTCAAGACCTACATAACGGTGTTCAGTGCTTACAGCTTGCGTTTGTGCATCAATTGTATAAGCAATATCGACTGCCTTAACTTCGTTTAGAGCGTAGTTTTTGAAAGTAGTAATCAATGTATTAGAAGGTGTTGTTAATGTAGGGAGTAATGCCACAGTAAACTTATCACCTACAGGATTCACACCAATCACATTGCCTGTTATGTTGTTAAAGGTTGTGCCAGGCGCACCAGAAATTAGGTAGTAATTGGTATTGCCAGCTACACTGGTCATTACACCAAGATTGCCATCAGATTCGTGGAAAATACCTTTTTCTCCACCGTCTTCACGCAGTGTTCTGATGTTCACTGCACCATCTAGCACTGTAAAATAGACATATGCAGAACCATATACAAACGTCGCTTGCAAGGCAGGAGTACCGTTTGCAGTCCATTGCACAGTGACGCTGCCATCACTATAGTCATACATCTTGGCTTCTAAATTACTTGCTGTTGCATGGGTAATAGCCAATCCATCAAATACTTCAGTGAACGGGTCTGGAATCGGATAATGGAAACCGTCACCGGTAAATTGTAACCCCGTTGGGATCCCCATCATACGAACACCTGTGTTATGGATGCGTGCGATAATCGGATCGGGTGTTATGTATGCAGCATCACTTGGGTTACCTAGTTGCATTTCGCCTAAGAATGAGACCGAACCCCACCACCTGTGCGCCGCAAAAGGTTTCTCAGCAGCAGGACCTGTGACTTGAGTTTGACGATATGTAGGTTGACCGAGCGGGGTTTGTGTCTCTGTATCACAACCACCAATACCTGGTAATGTTACCCCAGCGCTGTAGATCCAATTACCATAGTCATAAACACAACGAAAACTAGCAGGATTGATTCGATCGGCAACCGTACCTTTACCAAAGCGCAGCGGCTCAATGATCACCTGATCATTTGGCTGGCTCGGATTACTCGTATTTTCGCCAATGGAAGACGGCAAGTCTGGCGTGGTTTTAACAAAACGGATATTGGCTAATTCAAACACAGTGTTGTTATGCCCTGTCGCCCAAATAACGATGCCTGTATCTACTTTACTTAAATCCAAGCCTGCACGTTGTAATTCAGACAAAGGCACCATTTTGGTTGCCCAAGTTGTCGTGATGTTTTCATTAAGTGTTTGATCTCCTGAAGTACAGGGATAAACACAATCGAGTTTTAACGAGATTCGGGGATCACCACTGACAAGACGAATATCAAATAATAAAGCGCCCTGAGCATAATCAGTTAAATTAACGGGGTTGGCTGTTTTTATGAAGAAGCCCGCTAACTGATTGTTAGAAGCGTGAGCGATGCGTAACACGTCGCCCTTTTGTGAATTTTCCTCGATTGTCCACGAGATACTTGGACAACCTGCACCACCATCGTTATTACATTCCGCATAATCAATCGCCGCATCAAATGCATTAAATCCTAAATCCCAGCGCGCTAATGCTGCACCATCAAAAACACCGATGTCACTGGCATCATTAGACGGTGGCTCTTGTGGCTCAGGAGCAACAACTTGAACAGTTAAGTTAACGGTTGTGGTATTGTTAGCAGCATCGGTTGCTGAATAAACAAGTGTGTAAGTCCCAGGCTCTGTACCAACATTACCTGTGACAGTAGCCTGCAAACCACTATCTACATTATCGGTGACTGTTGCACTTGGTGCTACAAATGCGGTACCCGCTGTATGTTGGGCTGTATTACCACCAGATATGATAATGACTGGAGCTTGTGTATCGGCTGGGGCGACGACCTGAACAGTTAAGTTAACGGTTGTGGTGTTGTTAGCAGCATCGGTTGCTGAATAAACAAGCGTGTAAGTCCCAGGCTCTGTACCAACATTACCTGTGACCGTAGCTTGCAAACCACTATCTACATTATCGGTGACTGTTGCACTTGGTGCCACAAATGCGGTACCCGCTGTATGTTGGGCTGTATTACCACCAGATATGGTGATAACAGGCGCCTGTGTATCCGAAGGTGTTGGTGTAGTAGGGCTAGATGAACTTCCACCACCGCACGCGGCAAGGGTTAAGATTGTACTAGTGGCTAATAATATTTTTTTCATACATTTCCTTGGGGAACTAAAAAGAACCCACAAATGTAAGCGCTTTCAATAAATCACAACCACATATAAACATTTTAGTTACATTTATTCAATCTATTTTACTTGTTACAGGGCTACATAACGTTGGAAATAGACTTGTGTTATTAATACAAATTGCTTATTTCCGATGAATCAAAGTGCGCCGAGCCAATCCAGTGATCACGACAAAATAATGTTGCTGGGTAGTTCACTATGACAGACTCAACCCAACAAGTGTATTGACCTTGCTTAAGTTAGCACGACTAATGGGTATCTTTACGCCTGATTGCATTAACATCTCACCTTGCCGACCTGTTTTATTAAATGACTTTATATGGTTCAAAGCAACCCAATGCGAGCGATGTGTTTGTATACCAAGGTGTGGTGGAATTTCATCGATGGCTTTTGCCAAGGAATATAGAATGAGATATTTATCTTCTGCTGTCGCTACTTCAAGATAGTGAAGTTGAGCAGATAAATAAACGACCTCATCGATATCGGTGATGGGTGTCAACGCTAAAAATGCTGGTTGAGGTTGCGTATGTGACCTTGAGTGTTTATGGCTTTGTGGTTCGTTTAGCACTGAGCGTTTTTGATACTCAAGTCCATGCAAACAAGGTAGGTTTATCAGTATCCAAAATATTGTCACGGGCGGTATAACCGCAAGAGTTTCATCAACAAGCTCGTAGATGACGTTATTGGGTAGGCCTTCACCTACGATATAAATATCTATTAATAGCGCAAACGGGGCAAAGAGCAAGCTCCCGACCACGCCTGAAATACATAACTGCTGCCAAGGCTTGAAGCGGTTAAAAAATGGTAATTGCAAACATCCTATATGAACAGTAATTAAAAACGTCATAGGAATAAAGGCTTGTAATTGCCAAATAATGAAATGCCAAATCAAGGGTGTGGATTCTGATTGAGAAACGAAAGCAAATAAGACGCCTGTAACAGAAGCAACCAGGTAAAAATATTTTATAGGGTGTATATCTCCGAGCGGGAAGTGTTTGTTCATGAAAAAAATAATCCCATTGGTAAAGTGCCAAGCCCATTCGTTCAATATATTGCCAGCTCATGCATTAAAGTCTAACAAATGTTTCTTTTTGACTATTATAAACGTGTCCACAAAACTTAATTATTAAGCGCAAAAGAGGTCAACATTTATGAATTCATTAGTGAAAACATGCGTGATTGCAGCATTCGTTATTCCTTGTACTGCAAATGCCGAGAATTGGTTTATTAAACCTTATATGGGTTTGAGTAGCATGTCAGATATTGTAGCTGATGCTAACAATATTAATGGCACAGTCAGTGGCAATGCTGCGATTAATTTAGACGCAGGGTTTAATGCAGGGCTCAGTGGGGGATATTATTACAACGATAATCTGGCAGTAGAATTTGGATGGGAGTATCGGAGTAATGAGTCGCAAACCAATATTACTGAAGCGTTGAGCTATCCAGAGGGAAACTATGCCTCGAGTACTTTTTATCTTAACGGCCTTTACCATTTTTCCTCACTCTCAAATTGGCAGCCTTACATCGGTGCAGGATTGGTCTGGGTGCAAGAGATCGACATTGATTTAGAACGAGATGGTAGTGAGCTTTCATATTCAGGCAGTGGGGATGTTGGTTTGCAGGCCATTGTAGGCACCAACTACAGATTCAATAAACATTGGGCTTTACAATTTGAAGCAAGGTATACGAGTATTTCGGGTGTTGATCTAGCTGCTGAAGAGGGCGCAATAGGGCGTATGAATGGGCTAGATTATGAGCCTACTTCACTTCAGTTAGGTCTCATCTATAAATTCTAAGCAAGCTGAGCGTGTACATGTGTTATTAACTCAGGCACGTGATAAACCCACATTGATTATTGTAGAGGGTTAACACATTACAATTTAGCCAAACAAGCCTTTGATTTTTTGTTTGGCTTTTTCTTTGAGTTTGTCTTTTTGCTTATTTATTTCTTCGTTGTATTTTTCTTTGGCCTTGTCTTTCAGCGTTTCCTTGGCTTCGCGCTTGGCAACTTGGATAATTTCATTCAGCATCGCATCAGCAATCGCCGCACCGACCTGGTTGGCAGGTATACCATTTGGTTGACCAATCCCAGCCACTGAAATTGTTGGTAAAGTCATGGCATAATTTGCGTTGGTCACCCCAAACTGTTCGGTAGCTAAGGCGCTTAAGTCTAGTGTTAACGCTGTATCAACAATGGTAATGTTATCGACAATCACTGTCGGGGCTGGGCCTGTTTCAGACGAAGGTGACGTTTGTCCGCGTGGTAAATGTTTGCTAATGGCCTGTTTTAAAGCTAATAAGTTACTGCCTCCTGTGGCATTACTTTCATACAATACAGTAGGGGCGATGACGGAGAAGGCTTGCAATACATATGGTTCACTCGCGGAGCCTTGTAAATCAATAGTGATGGCGTCGATGGCAAGTGCAGTATTGGCACTAAAACCTGGCGGGTTTGCTACAGTCAAGCCTGTCAATGTAAGGCGCCCTTCACTTACAGCTAAGTCGGCATTAGCCAGACTAACCTGTGTGTCAAAAAAGCGCGAACCTTGACGCTCTACCTGTTGTTTGATGATTGCACCTGCGTTGTTCAAGCCATATCCAACGACCGCTGCACCTACAGCGATCATGAGTAGTACCACTATGAGTAACTTTTTCATCGTTATCCTTTTCGTTGAGTGTTAGTACAATCTTTCATAATTGTAGTCACGAAAAAGCAAATTGCCTATTTTCATTTTTTGGGCGTGGAAATGATCAACCCAAAAATTTTGATTGCATATAAGCAGCAATTATTCAGTCCAAGACGCTTTGTATAGACATCTCCTCCTGCGTTAAATACAATCAAAACGCATAACACAATAAGGAAATCCGTATGTCACAATCTCCTCAAAAACATGTTGCCGTGATCTTAGCTGGCTGTGGTGTCTATGATGGTGCCGAAATCAACGAAGTGGTGTTGACGTTATTGCACTTAGAAAAAAACGGTGCCGCGTACACATGCTTTGCGCCCAATATTGACCAAATGCACACGGTTAACCACCTTGATGGGTCTGAAATGCCAGAACCGCGCAATGTATTGGTAGAGTCAGCCCGGATAGTCCGCGGGAATGTGCAGGATTTGGCAACTTGTGATGCCAGTCAATACGATGCGCTGATCATTCCTGGTGGCTTTGGTGTGGCTAAAAACTTATCGGATTTTGCTGTCAAAGGTACCGATATGCAGGTGTTAGACGCAGTACAACACATCGCTAACACCTTTAAAGAGGCAGGCAAACCCAGCGGTTATATGTGTATTGCCCCAGCACTTGCGCCGCATGTCTTTGGTCAAGGTGTCAAAGCAACCATCGGTACCGATGCCGATACAGCAGCCGCGCTTAATACCATGGGCGCTGAGCATTGTGCTGCTGAGGTCGGCGACATCGTGGTGGATGAAACTCACAAATTAGTCACGACACCTGCTTATATGCTCGCTGAATCGATTGCACAAGCGGAGACGGGGATTGAGAAATTGGTGCAGCAAGTGTTAGCACTTGCTTAAACATAACAAGGCTTACCTATAATGACAGCGACCGTATTCTCATCCTTTGCTCTGCCCTGTGGTTTAACCCTCAAAAATCGTATTGTAAAAGCCGCGATGGAAGAAAACCTTGCGGCGGATAATTTTTTACCCGGCCAAGCCTTGTTCACATTGTATGAGCGTTGGGCGCAGGGTGGCGCAGGCCTGATTATTACTGGCAATGTCATGGTTGATCACCAAGCTATGACGGGCCCTGGAGGGGTCGCACTGGAAGCAGATACTGATCTAGCGCCTTTTCAACAATGGGCGAAACTAGCCAAACAAAATGACACCAAAATCTGGATGCAAATCAATCACCCCGGTCGCCAGGTGTATAAAAACATGCAAGGTAAAGCGCTTGCACCCAGTGCCAAAGCCTTGGATTTGGGTTCGTTTTCTAAATTATTTGCCATACCAAAAGCCATGCATCACGCTGATATTGCCGATGTCATCCAACGCTTTGTCACAACAGCTAAGTTAGCGGAACAAGCGGGTTTTGATGGCGTACAAATTCACGCTGCGCATGGCTCT
>JBEVCF010000016.1:0-6794 GCA_040514355.1 Glaciecola sp. | reverse complement strand
TTGCTGTCGCAATTTCTCTCACCACTGACCAATTTGCGCGATGATGAATGGGGCGGATCGTTGGCTAATCGCGCCCGTTTACTTGCCAATATTATCAGTCAGGTCAAGGCTGAAGTGTCTGCTGAGTTTTGTGTGGCAGTCAAACTCAACACGGCAGATTTTCAACGAGGCGGTTTTGATGTTGATGATGCTAATGCCGTGGTTGCGATGCTAGAAACCTTGGGCGTAGATTGTATTGAGTTATCTGGTGGTAGTTATGAAGCCCCGGCCATGCAACGTACCACAGCGGATGAACGCACGTTGGCTCGTGAAGCGTACTTTTTGGAATTTGCGCAGGCGATGGTCAAACAAACCACTGTCCCTTTGATGTTAACAGGGGGGATTTATCGTTTTGAAACCGCTCAGCAAGTGCTTGATGAAGGAATGAGTTTAGTCGGCATGGCCAGTGCGTTAGGGGCACAACCTGATCTACCCAATATATGGCGAGCGCAGCCTGAACATGTAGGCCGTTTACCCAATATCACGTGGTCGAACAAACCGCTTAAAGGTTTGGCAACCATGGCGATGGTAAAGCGCTGGTTACGTGAAAACAGTCAAGGACGTCCCGCTACACACCATGCCAGTGCAGTGTGGACTTTGTTAAAGGATCAATGGTTCAAAGCTAAGCAAACCAAACGCTACCGCCAACAGTGCCAAGTAAAACGCGCAAAATAAACTTTCTGGCCCATGCTATGGCCGACCATGTCGGTTTTGCAACGCATGGAAGTACCTGAATTTTGGACCGTCAACCAGGGACGCACCTTACTCAATTAGCTTAACTAACTGGGTAGACGTAAGACGCGCCCACACCTAATGGAATACCCAAGCTCCAATAAATTAACAAGAAGGCGCTCCATACCATCAAAAACGTAATCGAGAACGGCAACATGAGCGATAATAGTGTACCGATCCCCGTTGATTTGACGTAACGCTGACAATAAACCACCACGAGTGGGAAGTAAGGTAGTAAAGGCGTAATGATGTTACTAGACGAATCTCCCAAGCGATAAGCTGCTTGTGTTAAATCAGGAGAGATCCCTAATTGCATCAACATAGGCACGAAAATCGGGCCAAGTAACGCCCATTTCGCAGAGGATGAGCCAACGAATAGATTCACAAAAGCCGTCAACAGGATGATCCCAACGATGGTCACCATAGCCGGTAACGACAGGGCTTTGAGAACTTCTGCGCCATTGATCGCCATCAATGCACCCAAATTAGACTTGTTAAACGCATCAATAAACAGAGCACAAAAAAACGCCATAACGATGTAATAGCTCATGCCTTGCATCGCTTTGGTCATGCTATCAATCATGTCTTTGGTGGTCTTATATGTCCCAGACATGTAGCCATACACCATCCCAGGTAACAAAAATAGTAAGAAGATGATCGGGACAATCGACTGCATTACCGGTGCTGCAAACGTCGTCAAACTGCCAGTAGCATCGCGTAATGGAGAACTTTCGGGATACAAGATCGCCACCAATAGCACAATGCCAGCTAGCATCGACAAGCTAGCAAAACGCAAGGCACGTGATTGTTCTGGGTTTAATTCGTCAAATTTGGGAATTTCAGCCGGGTCTCCATCGACTTCCACGTCTTTGAGCCGCGGTTCAATCAGCTTATCTGTTAGATACCAAGACAAGCCAATGATCACCAAAGCCGAGGCAGAATTAAAGCCCCAATTGTTTAAGGGATTGACCTGAATCGCAGGATCGATAATTTGGGCTGCGGTTTGGGTAAAGCTTTGTAGTAAAGGATCAATGGCAGAAGGAATAAAGTTCGCACAAAAACCTCCACTTACCCCAGCAAATGCTGCTGCAATCCCAGCTAATGGGTGACGTCCCATTGCGTAGAAAATGACTCCTGCAAGTGGAATAACCAACACATAACCCGCATCGGTTGCGGTATGCGAAACAATCGCAACCAACACCACCATTGGTGTCAGGAATTTTTTCGGTGTGACATCCAGCATCCGTTTGAGTCCGGCACTAATAAAGCCAGAATGCTCAGCCACTCCCACGCCCAACATTGCAACTAACACTACACCTAAAGGAGCAAAGCCGGTGAAGATGTTGACCATACGACTCAGAAAATCTGCCAATGCTGTGCCGGTTAATAAGTTATTGACCACGACTGGCTCACCCGTACGAGGATCAATCGCATCAAAGCTCATGGAAGAAAAAATCGCAGAACAAACCCAAATGACGACCAAACAGATAAAGAAAATAATAGCGGGGTCTGGCAGTTTGTTGCCGACGCGTTCTACGGCGTCAAGCGCGCGCATGGTAAGTGATTTGGGCGCGGTAGCAGATGCTGACATAGGCTTCTCCTAAACTTGTTATTATGATTACTCACGCTATGTATAAGAATACTACGGGCTCTTTGCTCTTACGTCCAGTTTCGATATTTAAATAAGGGCTCGGCGGTTTGTAAAAAGGGTGACAAGCGTTTCGGATATTTACCGAAGCGTTTGTGGTAAGAGACGATCAGTTTATCTTTGGGACGACTCAGCGCCACATACAGCAAACGCGTGGCTTCCGCGATACGCGTGCGTTGGATGTCTGGGGGGAGTTTTTCAATGAAGCCAGGAAAAGCGGACTCAGTCACCTCTGGTAGCATGACGGTTTCAAATTCCAAGCCTTTGGCGCGATGTATCGTACTGAGCACTACTTTGTCTTTGTCCGGGTCAATCAAATCAATTTCTTTGAGCAAAAACAAGGTGTCAATCTGGTTAATTTTGGCTCGGATATCGGGGTCCTGATGGTTTTGCCATAAATTGGGGTTGACCAAAGTACAAAAATCACCATAAAAACCTTGCTTGTCTAACCACGGCATTAACTTACGTTCACATTCACGCACAGTGGATTGTACATTCTGCGTGTCATACCAAGCAGACTGGTGCTGTGCATGCTGAAACCAGATCCGTAATACGTCGACTAAACTGCATGCGAAACGTTGTTGCGTGAAGACTGCAGCTGGTTTCTGTAATACTGAAAGATGGTGTTTTACTGGTTGTATGATCGCCGTGTACTGGTCGAGTACTGCATCGATATCAGGTAGTTTTAACTCAATATCGCCCATTATCTTGTGCAGTAATGAGGCCGTGGCTTTGACATCATCAATTGCGTTGTGACTATTGACGCCTTCGAGGTCAAAACGCTCCAGCAAATCTGCAAGTTTGTAACTAGGAAGCCCAGGATAGAACATACGCGCAAGCGTCAATGTATCAAATTGATGCTGGGCTAAAAACGTATGGTAGCGACTCAACAATGCCGCTTCTTGGGGGAGATCTTGTAAATTGGTACGCAACATCATCATGTCAAAGTGTAGGTTGTGTGCGACCAAGGGGGAGCTACCGACAAACGCAAAAAAATCAGCTAATACCGTATTGAGCATATCGCCGGCATCGACTTGTTCACGTTGGATCTTATGGATGGCTTGGCTGTTGGTGAATGCCGCCAATAAATTGGCGTTTTGTGCTAAACCCACATCCACATAGCGGTCAAACTCCGCTACTACTTCTCCATTCACCACGCGTACGGCCGCTAATTGAATAATTTTATCTGAGAAAAAATCCAAGCCGGTGGTTTCGGTATCGAAGATCACAACACCTTCTTGCGGGTAGGCCTCGGCAAATTGACGCAACGGGTAGCTGAATAAATCTGTAGGATCTCCCAGCAATGCTTCAATGGTCACGCCTTGCTGATGTATCGCTCCGGTGCAGCGGATCACGTCTTTTAATGTCAGTGTGTTGCCTCCGGTATGACGTGACAAGCGATACAACAGATTCCACCAATCCATTCGTGAAGCTTGGCCATTGAGGACTTTGAGCCAACTCAATCCATCTTGTACCACGGGCTTTTGCATTAGGTCATGCTGACTGACTTGGAAGAAGGATATACCGTTTTCACTCAAGCGATGTGCATACTCTTCACAAATTTTGTTGGTGGGCACTAACATACCTACATTGCGGTCAGGGTCGCTTAAAATCTTACCGATACCTCCCGTCATGGCGGCGCGTTCAACATCAACGTCTTCGTATTCTAGCAGCATAGTGCTGTGCTGATTTTCGGTGGCAGGGTCAACCATTGCAGCAATTGGAGGGAGTTGCCAATGCTCGGTGCGATAGTGATTGAGGATAGTGATAATACCTGGTACAGAGCGAAAGTTTTGACTCAAAGTATGCGGCGTAAAATCAGCAGTATGTTTGGCTAACAAGCTGAGATCGGCCCCCAAAAAACCATAGATCGATTGCTCGGTATCGCCTACTGCAAATACATGCGTTTGTGGCGTGCTGAGGATATCAATCAAGCGCCATTGGATGGGATTGAGATCTTGGACTTCGTCAATTTGGATAAACGCGCGAGTGACGGGATGTTGTGTGAGCTCATCCAAGCCAAGCACGAGCACGTCATCAAAATCCAAGCAACGGGCTTGGGTTTTGATTTTTTTAAATCGTTGCAATACCTGCCAGACAAATTGCAAAGCCAGTTCTGGTTCATGTTGGACGCTGGCGACCTGATCCAACACCGCAGCCAAAAGTTCAGGTAAACCCCGTGCCAACTCATAAGTGATCAACGCTTGGTGAGTATGCTGCGATTTTATGTCCAGTAGACGCAACCCAATGTAGGCATTGAGGAATACACTGCGTAAAGTAGGCGCTTGGTAGCGTTGTTGATATTCATCTTGGGACTGTTGTAACGCACCAGACTGCAATATATCGTTCAGCGCATGGGTCAATGCGATGGGCAGTTCTTGAGCTAATAGAGTCTGAGCTGTCACATACTGCTGCGCCATTTCAAACATTTTGTTGCGGTACTCATCAGGCAATACACTGGCGGTGCGTTGAGAGTAAGGCAGGCGGCTACAGCGGATAGTATTCATACAAAACGTATGAAAATTGCCAATAAAAGGCGCACGTTCGCCAAGAAGATCGTGTGCTCGTTGCTGCATCTCCGTGGCCGCGCGTGTGGTGAAGGTTAAAGCAATTATGTCCGCATCATCATTGTAGCGCTCGCATGCTTTGGCTAGGCGTGCGGTAAGTAACGCTGTTTTGCCCGCACCGGGAGGGGCATTGACGATGTGCTTACCACTTTCGATATTGAGCAATGCGAGTTGTGCATCAGATAAATGCAGATTAGCTAAGTAAGACTCGGAAACAGACATGCAACATCGCTATGTTGAGGACAAAGATACTTAAGATGATAAGTGATTTAAGCACTTTGTCCACTGTCCTAGGATAGAGATTTAGGCAACATCATGTAATGGTGATTGGGGATGCTGCATATCTTGGCTGATAAATTGACCGAGTGATGTGGTGTTTATTTGGTCACAATGCAAACCCAGTTTGGTGCGTCGCCACAAAATATCGTCAGTACAAGTGGCAAATTCAACCTTTAATAAATAGCGCACTTCTGCAGCGTACAATCCGGCACCAAAATCCTCACCCAGCTCGTGCAACGATACACTGTCTTGTAAAAAGCATTCCGCTAAAGTACCGTACTGTCGGGCATAACGCTGTGCAACTTCGGTGGTCAAAAACGGATATTTTTCAGCCCAATGGGTGACCAATTGCTTTTGTGAAACAAAATCACCGCCAGGTAGGGCAAGGTGTTTGGTTTGACATTCAGCCAGATCACGAAAGACCGGACGCAAGGCATCTACCGCCGCTTCAGCCAGTTTGCGGTATGTTGTAATTTTGCCACCGAAAATTGACAACAGGGCGGCTTTATCTGGGCCATAGTCAAATTCAAAGGTGTAATCACGCGTTGCTTCTGACGCAGCGTCAGCGCCGTCATCAATCAAAGGACGCACCCCCGAGAAGGTGTGTACAACATCACAGGTGGTGATTTTGCTTTTGAAGTACTCGTTAGCAATATCGATAATGTATTGCGTCTCATCGGCATCAATAGCGACGTCCTTGGGATCGCCCTGATAGTCCACATCCGTTGTGCCAACTAATGAAAAATCCTGTTCATAGGGCAAAACAAACACGATGCGATTATCGGCATTTTGCAAAATGTAGGCTTTGTCCTCAACGTGGATCTTTGGCACCACAATATGACTGCCTTTGACTAAACGAATTTTTTTGGGTGATGGCTTGTTGATCGCGCTCGAAAACAAACGCTCCACCCAGGGCCCTGATGCATTCACCAAGGTCTTGCTAGTCACTTGTGAGTGCTTACCCGAGAGTTTGTTGAAAAGAGTAATATCCCAATGACTGCCTTTGTTTACGACCGCCACACATTCTGTTTGAGTCATGATTTGAGCGCCATGTTGTTTGGCTTGTACAGCATTGAGCACGACCAAACGGGCATCGTCCACCCAGCCGTCAGAGTATTCAAAACAGGTTGTAATACTATCAACGAGCGGTGAGTCAGTGGTGGTCGCGACTTTTTGTGAAGATGGCAAACTCACGCGCTTGGCTAGATGGTCATATAAAAACATGCCTATGCGGATCATCCATTGGGGACGAAGGTGTGGCTGGTGCGGCAATGCAAAGCGCATTGGCCACATAATGTGTGGTGCGTTGGCGAGCAATACTTCGCGTTCGGCCAGAGCTTCACGTACCAAACGAAACTCATAATGTTCTAGATAGCGCAGACCACCGTGGATCAGTTTACTGCTATTGGAAGACGTGGCAGACGCTAAATCATGTTGCTCACATAAACCTACTTTCAATCCACGCGTTGCTGCATCTGCCGCCACACCCACGCCATTAATACCTCCACCAATTACAAACACATCATACA
>JBEVCF010000015.1:0-4018 GCA_040514355.1 Glaciecola sp. | reverse complement strand
GCCAAGACCTTAAGTTTTACCGGATGGTGCCAGCTGGTAAGACAAGTTTTCAGCAGAAAATAGATGTTATGAGATGGTTTTACTTTGGAAAAGTAAAAATGTATAAAAAACATACAACGTTGAGCGCGCAACTTTTAAACATAACTCTTATGGCTAATTGCGTGTCATGCATGTGAAAGAAGTGGAGGTGGCGCCCCCTCAGCCACATCTGTGCACATAAGTCATTTGCTATGGCTGCTCCCTTCCGGGCCTGACCAGGTTAACAAATTATTATTGCCAGAGGACCAAGCGGACACCATTGACGCTGCGCATTATGCCTAGTTCGCCCGTGTTATGCAATGCGAAATACCGGTAATTAAGCAGATTAATCTCCGGCCTAGCGTGCTTTATCGTTGTTATTTGCGAAATTTATTTTCCGCCATGCGATCCGCTACCACATTAGTCGGTAGATTTTCCGCTTGGCTCTGCACAAAAATATCACTCAGTGTAGTACCAATAGCTTCAATATGTGCCTTCAACCGCGCTGGACTACTGTTGTTGTGTTGATGGAAAATATCAATGATCCCAGCGGCATTAATCACATAGTCAGGGGCGTACAAAATTCCTTTTTGTAACAATTGCGCACCGTGTTCATCTCTTGCTAACTGGTTGTTGGCTGCACCGGCAATAATGCTTGCTTGGATATCAGGTAAGGTCTTTTCGTTAATCGTCGCCCCTAACGCACATGGCGCTAGCACATCTGCGTTAGCATAGTGTATTTCCTCGACCGACATCACCTCAGCACCAAGTTCTGCTACCGCACGTGCCACGTTAGGTTGGTAAGTATCAGCCACGATCAACTTGGCACCTGCTTGATGCAGAAGTTCTGCAAGCCTATAGCCGACTTGCCCGATACCTTGAATCGCAACAGTTGTCTCATCCAATGATTGTTCTAAGCGATGCGCTAAAGCCGCTTTAATACCGACAAACACGCCATATGCCGTTGCAGGCGATGGGTTGCCATCGGCAGGATTGCCTAAATAATCAAACTCCGCATTCACACCACCGGCATACTCAGTGCGTTCTGCCATATGATGAATATCCTGTACGCTGATACCCGAGTCTTCGGCCACAATATACTGTCCTTGCAGACTATCGACGAACTCCCCCATTTTACGCATCAATGCCGCACTTTTAGGTTGGCGAGGATCACCGATAATCACCGATTTACCACCGCCTTGTGGCAAATTCGCAAGGGCCGCTTTGTAACTCATACCTTTGGCCAGGCGAAGCACATCAGTTAAAGCCTCTGCACTAGTGGAATATGGATACATCCGACAACCGCCCAAACTCGGGCCAAGTGTTGTGTTATGAACAGCGATAATCGCTTGTAATCCTGTTTCTTGGTCGTGAATAAATGCAACACGTTCGTGCTGGTCGAATTCAGGGTGGTCAAACACTGACATAGGCTTCCTTTAATACACCATAAAGTTTTGCATATAATAACGAAAATCACTGAGGACAAACCTTGCAATGTCAGTTTGAGACACATTTTTAGTCCAATAAATGCATTGCAAAGCGCTTGTTTTTAGGATATATATCCTAAACAAACCATAACAATATTACGCTACTATGAAACTCGATAAATTTGATAAAGAAATCTTACGTGTTCTACAACAAGATGCAACGATTTCCATGGCGGATTTAAGTCAAAAAGTGGGGTTATCCCATACCCCCTGTTGGCGACGAGTCAAAAAAATGGAAGCAGAGGGGTTAATTCTCTCAAAAGTCACCATCCTGAATAGTAAAAAACTCAATCTTGGAGTGTCTGTTTTTATCTACGTCACGCTCAAAAATCATGATGGGGACTCCCTCAACGACTTTGAAGCCGCCGTCCAAGATATTAAAGAAATCGTAGAGTGTCATACCACCAGTGGCGAAAAAGATTACTTATTAAAAGTCATTGTATCGAGCATCGAAGAATACGAGTTTTTGTTGAAAAGTAAGCTGACTCACCTACCCTTAGTTGACCACCTAAGCTCAACCTTTGCGCTGAAACAAGTCAAAAACACCACAGAACTGCCATTATAAATAACACTTTACATGTGCATTAAGAGAGATGAAACACCGTGTGTTTCGTCTCTTCTTGGTCTCTTATTAACTACGGAGCATCACTTTGATTTTCAGGCGCTGCACGTTGGAAGGCTGCTAGTTTTTGACAGTTTTGATAAATTCGATTAACCAAAGGATAGGCTGTCATATCCATTTCATATCGCAACGCGTTATACACCTGTGGCACCAACATAATATCGACCAAACTCAGCTCAGAACCCAGTGCGTATTTACCTGCTTTGTGCGCAATGCGTTTTTCTAGCGCCTCTAGGCCTTGTTCCATCCAATGCACATGCCATGCAGCAACCTGAGCGTCATTTGCTCCAAAGTCCGTTTGGAGTTTTTGTAACACCCTTAAGTTCCCCAAAGGCTGCACATCACAGGCCAAATCCATGGCCATAGCACGGACGCGAGCCCGTTCAATACGGTGCTCGGGCAATAACTTTATGCCTGTATCATAACGCTCATCCACATACTCAATGATCGCCAGTGACTGATTGAGTTGAATATCGGTATCATCGTCTACTAACGTAGGCACTAGTTGCGATGGGTTGAGTTTGATATATTCAGCTTGGTGCTGCTCACCGCCATCTGTGATCAAACTCACGGGTTGGTACGCATACGGAATTTCCTTCACATTTAAAGCAATTCTCACGCGATAGGTCGCACTTGAACGCCAATATCCATACAGTGTTAAGCTCATAATAATGTCCTTTTACAAATTAAGACGACTGATATGAGTATGGTATGACTTGTTGATTTATGCGACCAAAAATACTTTTACCCTGTTCATCAAACATCTCAATAGTCACCGTATCCCCAAAACGCATAAACGCTGTTTCTGGTTGTCCATACCGAATGGTTTCGATCATGCGCACTTCTGCTATACACGAATATCCTACACCTCCCTCTGCAATAGCACTGCCAGGACCGGTACCTTGCTTATTTGACACAGTACCTGAACCGATAATCGTGCCAGAAGTCAATGACCGTGTCTTAGCCGCATGGGCAATGAGCTGGGCAAAATCAAAAGTCATGTCTTGGCCTGCATTCGGTTTGCCAAACAAGTTATTGTTATAGTGAGTAACCAAGGGCAAGTGCACTTTATGCCCATGCCAATGTTTGCCTAATTCGTCAGGCGTAACAGCAATAGGCGAAAAAGCAGAAGCGGGTTTAGCATTGTAAAAACCAAATCCTTTGGCCAGTTCTTCGGGGATCAAACCTCGCAAAGACACATCATTGACCAGCATCACCAACGCGATGTATTGACCGGCATCATCGACAGGACATCCCATCGGCACATCACTCGTTACCACGGCGACTTCACTTTCAAAATCAATCCCCCATTTTTCGCTTGCTGCTGGGATGGGGGCATGAGGCGCAATGAATGCGTCAGAACCACCTTGGTACATCAATGGATTAGTCCAAAAACTTTCCGGCATTGCAGCGTTGCGTGCTCGCCTGACCAGCTCCACATGATTCACATAAGCACTGCCATCAGCCCATTGATAAGCACGCGGTAAAGGGGATAAACACTGTGTTTCATCAAATGCAACTACGTCATCGAGCACGCCTTGATTGAGACGCTCACTCACCTCATGTAGAAGAGGTGCTACACGAGACCAGTCATCTAGCGCCGCCTGTAATGTCGGGGCGATTGCCGTTACTGACACGGCGTATTGGTGATCGCGACTGACCACCATTAACTGTCCGTCACGGGTTTGGTTGTTGTAAGTTGCTAACTTCATTCTTTTTCCTTAACTTGCCAGCTGTTAACATACTGGGGATTTTCGATTTGCTGTGCTGCATCTCCCACATATAATGCATCGCGTGTATCGACCATGACTGCGACTTCATCCGTCATAGTTTTAGCTGCGCTCTGTGCGTTTGCATAGGCCTTAGGGTGTGGACCATGGGCAAACCCAGC
>JBEVCF010000014.1:5835-15120 GCA_040514355.1 Glaciecola sp. | reverse complement strand
CCCGCGACCCCCGGCGTGACAGGCCGGTATTCTAACCAACTGAACTACCGCTCCACATTTTACGTGCAATGATTAACTCCTCATTGCGGGCGCTGATAATACGTTTTGCGCGTAGTTTCGTCAACCTGTTTTTATGATAAAAATACGCTTTTGTGACTGTTTGCATATTAAATAGGCAAAATGACTATTTAACGGGAAAAATTTGCTATTTCCAGTCTGATTTTGTGTTCCATTACTGTCGGTACAAGCACGTCCCACTTGCTTGTTCAATAATATCCAAACGACGTTCATGTGCAGTTAATTCCTCCGTCGTTGCTCGTAACACTTTTAGCGGTGTCTCAGGCCGACGAATACTGACTTTTTGGCTGGTTTGGCTTTGATCGTACTGTTGATGCTGGTCAAGCGTTAAAGACTCTTGTCCTCCCGTCATCAACAAATATACATCGGCTAAGATCTCGGCATCTAACAAAGCGCCATGAAGTTCACGGTGGGAATTATCGATACCGTATTCTTTACATAAAGCATCGAGGTTGTTGCGCTGCCCTGGACGCATTTTTTTAGCTAATACAAGGGTATCCAGTACTGTACATATTTTTTCGGTGCGGGTCAGCGCTGTAGCAGGGTTGTAAGCAAATTCTACATCCATGAAACCGACATCAAACGGGGCATTATGAATGACTAACTCCGCACCTTCGATAAACTTGATAAAGTCATCAGCAATATCTTTGAACAGTGGTTTATCAACTAAGAACTCATTAGTGATCCCGTGTACCGCGATGGCTTCAGGATCAATTTCTTGTTCGGGGTTGAGATACACATGAAAGTGATTGCCGGTGAATTTGCGATCAATCATCTCAACACAACCGATTTCAATGATGCGATGACCTTGCGTAAAACGCTGTCCTGCTTCGCGGTTCATACCAGTGGTTTCTGTGTCCAAAACAATCTGACGATGGCCAACGGGTTGGGTCATAGTTGCACCTTTATGCTTGTTGTTATTTGTCGCACACAGTCGATAAAGCCATGTCTGTGTGCTCTGCCTGTGTTATGCTACGCAGTATAACAATCTCTCTTACATTGTAGAATCTGATTTTGAAACAAGTCACTATATTTACAGACGGAAGCTGTTTAGGCAATCCTGGTCCGGGTGGTTACGGAGCGGTATTAGCATACCAAGGCAAGCAAAAAACATTAGCCGAAGGGTATCTGTTAACCACCAATAATCGCATGGAGCTACTGGCCCCGATCGTGGCTTTAGAAGCATTAAAAGAACCGTGCGCAGTTGACCTGACCACTGACAGCCAATACGTCAAAAACGGGATCAATCAATGGATCCATGGCTGGAAGAAGAATGGTTGGCAAACCAGTGCCAAAAAACCTGTTAAAAATGTCGACCTGTGGCAGCGCCTTGACCGCGCCGTACAAAGACATCAAATACAATGGCATTGGGTCAAAGGCCACTCTGGTCATCCGCAAAATGAATTATGTGACGAGTTAGCAAGGACGGCTGCCGAACGTGCACAAACCGGCTCAGGTCAGGAAGATAACGGTTTTATTCCCTCCTAATTACAGCAAGGTTTTAAATATTATGTCCGCTAAAGTCATCCTCCACCCCACTCGCGAAAAATCATTGTTGCGTCGTCACCCTTGGGTTTTTAGTAAAGCTATTGACCAAGTCAAAGGGCGAGTAAAACCAGGTGATACCGTGGATGTTTACAGCGCGGACCAGACTTGGCTTGGGCGCGGTGCTTACTCCCCTGAATCTCAAATTCGAGTGCGTATTTGGACCTTTGACCCCGCGCAAAGCATTGATAATGTATTTTTTACCCAACGTCTACAAACGGCATTGCAGGCGCGTCAACACGTGATTGCGCAAGCCAACACCAATGCCTTTCGTTTAGTGGCAGCTGAGTCCGATGGCTTGCCTGGGATCACCATTGATAAATATGCTGATGTACTGGTGTTACAGTTACTCTCTGCTGGTGCGGAAAAACATCGCGACAAATTGATCTGGTCGCTTAACAAACTTTTTCCCGAGCATCGTATTTATGAACGCAGCGATGTCACCGTTCGAGAAAAAGAAGGTCTCGCGCTGCAAGCTGGCCCAATTCAAGGGGTTGTCGATACGCCTGTGGTTATTACGGAAAATGATGTTAACATCAGTGTTGATATCGTCAATGGCCACAAAACTGGTTTTTATCTAGATCAGCGTGATAATCGTTTGCTGGCGGCACAATACATGCAAGATGCAAACGTCTTAAATTGTTTTTGCTACACCGGCACGTTTGCTAGTTATGCTTTAAAATACGGCGCCAAACACGTTACGAATGTCGATGTATCCCAAACGGCATTAACCACGGCAAAGACCAATATTGAAATAAATCAGCTCGATAGTGATGCTGTGACAATGATGCAGGCAGATGTATTTGTAGCGTTGCGAGAGATGGCTGAACAAGGTCGTCAGTTCGACCATGTAGTGCTTGACCCGCCTAAATTTGTCGATAGTAAACGCACGCTTGACCGGGCTGCGCGCGGCTATAAAGATATCAATTTATATGGTCTGAAGTGTGTCAAACCCGGCGGTTATCTCAGTACATTTAGTTGTTCGGGTTTAATGAGTGCTGAATTATTTCAAAAAATCGTCGCGGATGCAGCCTTAGATGCACAACGAGAAGTCCGTATTATCAAACGCTACAGCCAAGCCAGTGATCATCCCGTTGGCAGTGCTTATCCTGAGGGGTATTATCTGAAAGGATTGTTGTGCCAAGTCTTTTGATTGACGAGGCACAAAAGTAGGCAAAGCTAATTCATTTTGGTGAATTTCACACCAATCACAAAATGATTGCCATGTCTAAGCGGTTCACGGATCACGTCAGCCTCTGCTGAGAACGATGGGATCTCACGATTTTGGGAGTCAATATCAATGTTGACTTTTGTGCCGATTGGCAGTGGCTTATCGTAAACCTCAAATGCCATGCCAGCGCTACTCAAATCTTTGCACACAGCTACGAACGAGTCGTCCGCAGTGGTAACACGGCAGTTCTCATTGATTAACATACGATAAAAATGACGGTTATCTACAGCGCTCACAGCTCATACCCTCTCATGAATTTAGATTAAACTGATTAAAGCATTAGCAAAGACAGTGATTTTTGTCAAAATTGCTGTAGTGCTTGCTCAATACGTTTAACCGAAATGGGATATTGCGTACCGAGTTGTTGCGCAAAAAATGATACCCGTAATTCTTCTATCATCCACCTAACGTTCGCTAATTCATATGGTATCGGCTGACCGTGTTGAATATTATCTAATTTTTTCTCAAATGCTTGTTGCACTTTTTGAAGTTGCACTTGATGCATACGATCTTTAGTCGGATCAATTTTTAATTTCTCAACACGTCTGAGTAAAGCTTTTAAATAACGCTGCCAATCATCCAAACGCTCTGCGCCATGCTCACTCACAAAGTGCGGGAAGACTAAAGCATCCAAATGGGCTTTGATGTGCCCCACCGCTTCCAACATGGTTAACGGGATCGTTCCCTTGGTCGCCTTTTTTATCTCATTAGCACAGGTCAAACCCTGTTCAACTTGTTTGGCTATGCCCAGTACGACATCGTTGATCTGTTCTCGCACCACGTCACAACATCGCATAAAGGTGTCTTCATCGCGTATATCTGTATGCTCTTCCAGCATAAAATCACTCACACATTTAGCAATACCTGCTAATACACAATCATCGATCAAGGCTTGCACTTTACCAAAAGGGTTGTAATACAGACCGAGTTTGGCTTTGTTTGGTAACTTTTCCTGCACGTATTTTAAAGGTGAAGGGATTGTTAATTGGATGAGCTTGTAGATCCCTTGTAAATGAGAGGCTTCTGCTTCGTGGGGCAAATCAAAGATCTTGATGGACACAGAGGATTTATCCGCTACTAACGCAGGAAACCCTTGGATCGCAAATCCTGCAGTTTCATGAGTAAAGGTTTCGGGTAGGTCACCAAATGACCACTCAGTAAGCTGAGATTGTTCTAATTCAGGTGTGGCCACCTCTTCTAAAGAGGCTTGGACTTGGTCTTGTAGTTGCGCTTGTAACACTACCAAGTCACGACCCTGGGCCAGAACTTGTTGCTGCTCATCCACCACGACAAAGTGCATTTTAAGATGATCGGGTAAACTTACCTCAGCCCAGTCTTCAGCTTGCAAACGCACGCCCGTCATCTTGGTCAGTTTGGTACTCAACGCGTTGATGATAGTTACAGGCGCGCCATGGACATCAGTCTGGCTCATATCTGCAAGTGCAGCAGTAGCAAAATCCGGTGCTGGCACAAAATTACGCCGTAAACTTTTAGGTAGTGACTTAATTAAACTGACTACCAGCTCGTGACGAAAGCCTGGTACTAACCAATCAAACCCCAGTGGTTTGACTTGATTAAGTAAGGCTAACGGAATGTATACGTTTACCCCATCATCAGCTTGATTCGGTTCAAACACATAACGCAAGGGTAAGGTTAATGGGCCTTGCTGCCAAACCTCAGGGAACGCCACTGTGGTAATTTGAGCTGGGGATTTTTGTAATAAAAATGCCTCTGTGAACAACAAATCACTTTTGTTATTCGCTTTGCCATACCACTTGCGAAATGAGGCTTCGCTATTGATATGCTGAGGCAGTTTTTCATCGTAAAATTCGCACAATACATCTTCATTAATCAACAAATCTCGACGGCGCGCTTTACTTTCCATGCTTTGCACCTGGGCCACTAACGCTTGGTTTTGTTGCAAAAAGTCTGGATTGAGCTTAGTAAAACCATTGACTAGCCCTTCGCGAATAAATAACTCCCTAGCCACGAGCGGCTCACGCAGAGTGATATTGACCACTCTGCGCGGCACAACCGGTAAGCCAAATAACGTGATTTTCTCATAGGCTTGAGCTGCGCCCTGTTTTTTAGACCAAAAAGGTTCACTTAAGTGAGACTGAGTCAAGTGTTTGGCTAACCCTTCTAGCCACTGCGGTTCGATTCTAGCGACGATACGCGCAAACAGCTGGGAAGTTTCGACCAATTCCGCCGCCATAAACCACTTTGGTCGACGTTTGGCCATGGGAGAGCCTGGAAAAATCATTAACTTGGTATTGCGTGCACCAAAATACTCTCGCTGTTTATCAAACATCGCAAAATGCGATAACAAGCCCGTGGCTAATGCTTTGTGAATACCAACATAATCGGGCTCCTGCGCACTCGTTGGCAATGCCATGTCTTTGGTAGCTTGTTTGACCTGATAAATAATATCTTGCCATTCACGCATCCGCAGATAATGGATAAAATTCGCTTTACACCATTTGCGTAATTGATTGTTAGATAACTCACTTTGTTGTGTTACAAATGCCTGATATAAGTTATACAAAGTAATAAAGTCTGAATCTTTGTCAACAAACTGGCTATGAGCTTCATCCGCTTGCGCCTTTTTGTCTTGTGGACGTTCACGTGGATCTTGAATAGACAGACCTGCAGTGATGATGATCACTTCTTCCAACGCCAAAAACTCTGGGGCAGCGAGCACCATTCGCGCATAACGAGGATCAATCGGTAAGCGCGCGAGTTGGCGACCAAGCGCTGTGAGTTTGACCCTTCCGGCGTCTGTGGTGACCGCTTGCAGCTCTTGCAACAAACGCATACCATCATTGATAAACCGAGTATCAGGTGGTTGCACAAAAGGAAACTTTGCAATCTCACCCAAACCCAGAGCAAGCATTTGCAAAATAACCGAGGCTAAATTGGTACGAAGGATTTCTGGGTCGGTAAACGCATCGCGACCGAGAAAATCCTGCTCATCATACAAACGAATACAGATCCCGTCTGCCACACGCCCACATCGACCTGCGCGTTGATTAGCAGAGGCTTGAGAAATGGGTTCAATAGGCAAACGTTGTACTTTAGAGCGATATGAGTAGCGCGATATACGAGCAAAACCAGGATCAATCACATAGCGGATCCCTGGTACGGTGAGTGACGTTTCGGCGACATTCGTTGCTAAAATAATCCGTTGACCAGTATGAGGTGCAAAGATACGGTTTTGTTCTGCAGCGGACAATCTCGCAAACAACGGTACGATTTCTATTCCTCGCCATTGTTGTTTTTGGAGCAGTTTTTCTGTTTCGCGAATATCGCGCTCACCACTTAAAAACACCAAAATATCGCCGGGTTTTTCTTTGCGTAGTTCATTGACCGCCGCGACAATATTCTCACCCAAATCTTGAGCATCATTGTCTTCATCAACACTACGATAACGAATTTCTACTGGGTAGGTACGCCCACTGACCGAGATAATTGGCGCATCCTTGAAGTGTTTGGAGAAACGCTCAGGATCAATGGTGGCAGATGTAATGATGACTTTTAAATCAGGGCGTTTCGGTAATAGTTGTTTGAGATACCCCAACAAGAAATCAATATTTAGACTGCGCTCATGTGCTTCATCAATGATAATTGTATCGTACTGGTTGAGGAAACGGTCGTGCTGGATCTCTGCTAGCAAAATCCCGTCCGTCATCAATTTAACCAACGTTTGCTCGTTGGCTTTATCCGAAAAACGGATCTTAAAGCCAATTGCTGCACCCAGTTCGGTCTCGCATTCTTGGGCAATGCGGTCAGCCACCGAACGCGCTGCTAGTCGACGCGGTTGCGTGTGGGCGATGGTACCGTACACGCCTCGTCCCAATTCCAAACACATTTTAGGTAACTGTGTGGTTTTACCTGAGCCGGTTTCACCTGCCACAATGACGACTTGATGAGCGGCTATCGCAGCTTTGATATCCTCACGCTTATCACTGACGGGTAAATCAGGATAGTGGATCGTCGGTCGAGCTTGTGCGCGCAGCCATGCCTTGTGTCGTGATTGATTCAAGCGTGTCAGCGCTTTTTCTAACGCCTTGTTGTCTCCTGCTTTAGTAGCTTGTTGAAAAGCTCTATTTAAGCGATAACGATCAGCAAACAGCGCGGTAGATAGCACGTTTTTTAATTGTGTTGGTGTGGCCACATCAGCAAGTGACAAGTGAGTAAAAGCGTTATGTGACATATTAACAATAAATATTCACGCTGAGCACATTGCGGATAGTCATACTACCGCGATACGTATTTTCAGTATGCAAGTGTGTCATAAAAAGATGTGATAAATGCATGTTTGCGACCCTATTATTATGAGCATGCTTTTGTACGTATTCTAACAATAAAGGTTGTATTGTCGTAGTGTTAAAAATATTTACGCATTAAGATAACGCAGGATAAATTGCTTCAAACAGTGATTAGATGAATAAAGTGAGCCAACAGTAATGGCTATATGCGATAAGGCTGCATGATGAATATTTTTTCAATTTCACTAGCTGCTACTGCAGCCGAGTAATAATAACCTTGCACATAATCGCACTTGGCCAAGCGCACTTGTTCAAGCGCTTGTTCTGTCTCGACCCCTTCGGCGACGACTTTTATATTCATGTCATGGCAGGTCTTCACTAAATTTTCGAGCAACAACTGTGCGTCCTGGTTGTATTCAATATCATCGATCATCGCTCGGTCAATTTTCAAAATATCGACCGGTAATTTACTCAAATAGGCAAAAGATGAATAACCTACACCAAAGTCATCAATCGCAATCTTCAATCCCAGTTTTTTCAGCGCATGAAGCGTTTTCGATGTCACCGCTAAATTCTTGATCAACGACGTTTCAGTGACTTCAACGATTAAGCGTTCCGGCGCAACATTGTACTTGTTCAAGGTCGCGCTGATAGTGTTGACGATCGTCAAGTTCATCAACTGGTTTGCAGAGACGTTGATGGATAGATTTTTAAATTCATGGCATGCCCGTGACAATCGAGAGATAGCCTGAATGCCATACTCTACAACCCAATCACCAATATCGTGAATTTGTCCATCGGCCTCAGCAATATTAATAAATTCTGTAGGTGACACCCAGCCAAGTTGCTTATGGCGCCAACGCAAGAGGATTTCTGCACTTTCCACTAGCCCCGTCGCAAGGGTCACTTTAGGTTGATATGCGAGTGAAAATTCATTCATTTGCAGCGCTTTACGTACATCTGATTTAATCGTTAGTCGCCGTTTTTTTGACTCTAGGTATTGATTGTTAAGACTGACAAATTTATCTTTGTCACTCAACACTGATGCCGCCTCTTGCAGCGTTTCGTATAGTGAATGCGCTTGGATATCAAAATCAAAAGAAGAAATAAAACTGACGGCCAATTCAGGAAGGGCTGGCATACTTTTGATCCAGTCAGCGTTTAGTTCACTGTGCAAAACCTGAGAAATAAAAACATGCGCACTATACTCATCTGGAATAGGCAGTAAAAGCACCATTTCACTCTTTTTAAACGCAAAACTTTGTACTGCTTGAGTATGTTCTTTTACCCTATCCAATACCTTGGGTAATACTTCTGCATAGCTCACGGTTGCGCGCCGAAGATCCAAACAGTTTTGAATATGAATATAAGCTAAAACAAATGCGTGCTTGTTGAATTTAAGCGTTTCTATTGTGTTCACAAACAGCCCTCTAGTCTTCAGGCTGTGAGACGATTTAATTACTGAATTTTGTTCACGTTGGGTCTGATTGTGTTTAAATGCTGAAGCAATTTCTTGTAATAACGCTTGGTTGTCCCATGGTTTGGTCAAAAATTTTATGGCGACGCCTTCGTTCAAGACCGACACAACAGAATCAAAATCAGTGTAGCCACTGATAATTAAATTAGTTGTGTTGGGATATAGTTGTTTGACTTTACAGAGTAATTCGCCCCCGTTCATGACCGGCATACGAAAGTCAGATAACACGACGTCTATATGGTTAGTCTTTAGAATATGTAATGCTTCGTGACCGCTGTTGGCCGTAAAAACGTCATAGCCTGCTTGTTTGAATAACCGACGCATTGCTTTGAGAATATTAATTTCATCATCAACGACCAATAGGGCTTGTGTTGTTTGAGTCATACTCCGTTCGCTTTTACCATAGTGTTCGTTTGTTAACCGTCAAACTTGTTAAGCAATGCAATTACGTTATTAACTATATCATCGACCGTTTTGAGTTGTCCTTAACCAAAACTATATAGATATCAATTTTTTCTACATATATTCACATGCAGGCCGATACTGTCACTAATGTCGCAAATTTCCACAAAACTAAAAATAGCTGACCACAATTAAATGCAGATTATAACTTAATCACCAAAGTTACAAGGAGCAGGAAATGGAATATCTCACCACCGGCGAAATTGCATCAATGTTAGGTATAT
>JBEVCF010000014.1:4446-5825 GCA_040514355.1 Glaciecola sp. | reverse complement strand
TAGGTATATCAACCCGAACGGTTATGCGGTATCTAAACGAGGGCATTATTAAAGGGCACAAGTTGCCAGGCAGAGGCAATAATCGTGTCCATAAAACAGATTTTATACAATTTTGTGAAGCTTATGACTTACCCGTACCTGACGATATTGCAACGACAACGGCAAAGCCCACTGTGCTGGTTATCGATGATGATATCAATGTGTGTACGAGCATTTGTCGTGTTCTTAAACGATATGATTTTAATACATATTACGCCAATGATGGTTTTAAAGCAGGCGCCCTACTCAATCAACACAAGCCTCAAGTCATGACTTTGGACATTGGTATGCCCAAGTTGAATGGCTTGGACGTTTTAAGATTTACCAGAGAACATCCAGACTTTGCCGATATCAAAATTATTATGATATCAGGCACTGCCAACGACAATTTACAAAGTGCCTTGCTCGATGGAGCAGATGCAATCATTCAAAAACCTTTCAAAAATGAAGTGTTGATAGGCACCATAGTGGAATTGATCAGTGACTAAACGACTAACTTACCTATTTTTTATCGTCTGTTTTGGTTTTACTGCTCACGCAAAAGATTATACCTTCGGCGTCGTGCCACAACAGTCTGCCAATGTATTAGCTAATCGCTGGGTACCATTGACCCAGTATTTATCAAAAAAAACAGGCTTGAATATCCAATTTGCTACAGCCAATACCATTCCTGTTTTTGAGCAACGTCTGCTAGAACAACAGTATGATATTGCTTACATGAATCCCTTTCATTATGTCGTCTTTGCTAAACATGCTGAATATGTCGCCATTAACCATCAAAGCGATAAGAAAATTCAAGGGATTATTGTAGCGAGAAAAGACAGCCATATTTTCAGTCTCGCGGATTTGACTGACACTACAGTTGCCTTTCCTGCTCCTGCAGCATTTGCAGCAACCATGTTACCGCGTGCAGAACTCGACCTTGCTCAGATCCCGATTACACCTCAGTTTGTATCGTCGCATGACTCGGTTTATCTCAATGTTCATCGCGGTTTCTTCAGTGCAGGGGGCGGTGTCAAGCGAACGTTTAACAACATGCCAGATGCCATCAAGGCAGATTTAAAAGTTGTCTGGACCACCCAACCGTATACCCCTCATGCCTTTGCAGTGTTAAACAATATGCCTACTGCACACCGCGAGGCAATTCAAACGGCCCTAGCAGAGATGGGAACGGATCCTCAAGGTAGTGCCATACTACAAAAGCTAGGTATGAGAGAGTTACAGCGTGCCATCGATAGTGACTGGGATGATGTGCGGGCGCTCAATTTAAATGAGAACTTGATTAAGTAGAAATGAACAGTTCATTGCGCAACAAACTAAGTATTGGTGTCACTCTGATA
>JBEVCF010000014.1:0-4436 GCA_040514355.1 Glaciecola sp. | reverse complement strand
GCCATAATGGTTTCATCTATCGTCAAAGATATGCTCAATGAAAACTTATCTGAAAAAGCAAAAATATCAGCTAATTTATTTGCTAGCATGACAAAAAATGCGGTTTTGACCTTCGATATTGCCTCACTGGAATCGTTCGTTGCAGAAATCATGCAACAAGAAGGTGTCGAATATGCTGTTATTCGCGATGCACAAGGCAATATCTTGGCTAGTCAGGGGGCACTTGCTCTGATAAATCACAATCAACCTAGTACAGTTACCCCTGAGTTGAATTTGATTGATGTGATTTCTACCCAAGCCAAAATCGAAATTGATGGACAGTTATTCGGTACCGTAAAAATTGGGTTGAGTAATGCTAATATCGAAGCATCAGTACAGGAGATACAAACCGTCATTGCAGGCATAGCCTTAGCCGAAATTATCTTTGTCAGTATAGTGGCGTTTTTTTTTAGTGGGTACCTTATTAAACAGCTCAATACGTTGAAAGATTCAGCGGAGAATGTCACCGACCAACTCAAAATGGGTGAACCCATCGCAGCACGCATTGATATCTCGCAAACGGATAAAGAAATTTATACTGTTGCGGAGTCGTTCAACTCACTGATTAACGCGTTAAATAAACAAATCCACCGTAGTCAAACATTTCAAACAGAGTTGTTTGACCTCAATGCAAGCTTAGAAGAACAAGTGATTAATCGGACGGCGATGCTTGAAGAGAGCAACCAAAAACTCAAACACAGCAATAAGCACCTTAAAGAGACTCAACGACAACTTAGCCAAGCAGAAAAAATGGCGTCAGTAGGTCAATTAGCAGCGGGCGTTGCCCATGAAATTAATAACCCCATAGGCTTTGTGAAGAGCAACTTAGATACATTAAATGACTACCACCGTACATTTACGAAACTATTTAGCTTAGTCGATGCCTATATAACGTGTGATGATGTCTCTCAACGCAACATCTTATTTGACCAAATCAAGCAATTGTCAGAATCCGAAGATATTCTTTATTTGATTGGGGATAGCCAAGATATTATTACAGAGTCAAGCGATGGACTTAAGCGCGTAACCGACATCGTCGCCGGTATGAAAGTGTTTTCTCGAGCGAATGATACGTCTTTGCAACCGTTTAATATTAATCATTGTCTAGAAACCACATTGAAGATGGTGGCGAATCAATTAAAGTATCACTGTCACATTACCAAACAATTGGCGCCTGATTTGCCAGATATTCCAATCAATGTCGGCAAAATGATACAAGTATTTACGAATCTATTAATTAATGCCGGTCAAGCGATTGAAGAAAATGGCAGTATTCTAATCAAAACGCTACAAGCTGAAGATTATATTGAAATTCTCATCCAGGATAATGGGATGGGAGTTCCCAAAGAAAACGTAGACCAAATCTTTAACCCTTTTTTCACGACAAAATCAGAGGGTGAAGGTACTGGTTTAGGTTTATCAATCACGTTTAATATCGTAAAAGAACACGGTGGCACCATCCATGTTGAAACAAAAGAAGGGGTTGGGACAGGGTTTTATATCCGTTTACCAATCAAGCAAGATGAAACGCTCGATGTCAACATCGAGCATTCTGTGAAAAACATTACCAAATAATAGTAACCGATTGCTCTTGTAGCAGGTGCATTGGGATATCTAAGCGTTGCTGCTGGCTATCCCAACGCCAAGCACTATTAGGTAACGTACGGTTAGCAATGAGTACCTCTTGTGGCTTTTGTGTTAACCCATAAACAGTTAGGTCAATATTTCTATGTGCTGGTGCGCCATCATAACCCCCTAATACATGCCATTGTAACGCCAGTACATGTTGGGTTTGGGCTGCGGTCATTACTATACTTTGGTACTGACCTTTCCCTAGAGAATCTGGTGTCTTACCATCATCCTCATACAATACATACTCGGCGCTTGTGACGGAAGGATCAGCATAATAACTTAGGCCGAGGCGTTGTGAAGTATAGTTCTTGAGATGTTGCCCTGGCTCGACATGCGGCACAAAACTCCCTGCTTTGACCAATACTGGCATCTCTCCCAACGGTGCCGGCAGAGTATGACGTTGCCCACCTTGATAACGCGTTTGATCCCAATAAGAAAACCACACACCTTCTGGTATCGTGATCCCGACATCCGATACTCCTGGCTTGGTAATCGGTGTTACAAGTAAGGCATCGCCCCACAAATAACTGGTGGCATTGGTAAATGCAGTGCTGTCAATAAAACTCAAGGGTCTCGCTAAAGGCGTACCATATAAACTATTTTCCATGGCTAATGAGTAGTGATACGGCATTAATGCATAACGCTGGCGGATAATATCGCGCGCAGCACGAATTACACTGTTTTCATGAAAAACGGGTTCCGGGGGAATGTTATCTTGTGCATGCGGACGAAATACAGGCGTGAAGGCGCCAAATTCTAACCAGCGTAAATACAATTCCGGCTCGAACTCATCGCCACCAGCAAATCCGCCCAAATCAGAGTGAATATAACTCAGGCCCAACACCGACATTTGCAACATTAGCTCCACCTGTGGCTGCAACCCTCCCCATGAACGAGAAACATCTCCTGTCCAAGGGATCATGCCATAGCGCTGTGAGCCCAAAAACCCACTGCGCATCATGACAAAAGGACGACGCTCTGGGGTTAAGGTACGTTGGTGTTCATATAGGATCTTAGCCCATTGATGACCATACACATTATGCAGAGCATCAGCACCATATAACTGGCCGTCAAAGCGATGCAAGGCGGAACTAGGATGCACTTCTGGCTCACCCAAATCGCCCCACCACCCCGTCACACCTTGGTTATTTAATGTGGTATAAAAGTCCAAAAACCACGCACTTGCATTGGTATCAAAGACATCGACTAAGCCCGTATTACCAAAGTAAAAATCAAACGTTTCTGGCTCACCTGCGGCATTGACCGCAAGCGCATCGGCCGCAACCGCACTGTCCCACTGATTCGACGTCGTCAAGATAAACGGCTCGGTGATTAAAATCGTGTCTACGCCTTGCTCTTGCAGCGTTTGGATCATCTGTTCTGGTTGAGGGAAATTGGGACGGTACCAATCAAGGTTGCCCATGTGTCCTTTGATGTCAGGACCAAACCAATACAAATCAATGACTATCGCATCAAGCGGGATCCCAAAATCAACGTATTTTTGGGCAGTACCCAAGGTTTGTGCTTGGGTTTTGTACCCAAAACGCGAAGCAAAATTCCCCAAAGCCCAACGCGGCGGTAAAGGCTGTTTACCCGTCACATTGGCAATCTGTTCACTGATAGTACGCAAACTATCGCCTAATACGACCGTGTAAGCCATCCGTCCAGCTTCAGCGCTAAAAGTAAGAGTATCCGCTTGAGTTGCACCAATATCCATTTCCCCTTTCGCACTGTTATCAAACAAGATAGCGTACTGCGCATTGGATAACACGGCAGATAAACCGTAATACATTTGCTTGGACTCTGTGGTATAGCCGTAATGTGCTCGGTTGTATAAGGGGAAACGGTGGCCACGACGGTCCATACCCAGCACGCGCTGGCCACCACCATATAGCTGTTCGTTTGCACTCAAGGCAAATCGAAATCCTCGCTGCGCTGGAGTAAAAAACACCTCTTCTTCCGCGGTCTTGCGTTGACCGTTGTGATAAAAGGCCAAGCGCGCGGTGGCTTTATCTACCTGGACAGCATCATCGCCTTGACGAATCCGCCAGTACGTAGGTTGTTCTTCTACCTCAAGTGCTAAAGTTTGTTGAGGTCTGGCAAGGGCAAAACTGGGTAAAGTAGGCGCATCATCAAAGCGATAGTGCACTGAGAAACTATCTGCAGAATGCGCTTCTACGGTGACGACTGCCTCAGTGGTGGTAACGATAACGGCATGACTGCCCACCTCCACATTGATGACTTCGGCATCCGCTGAACTGAGCCAAGAGCAGTAAAATAAACCTATAACCAGTACATACTTGAATATTTTCATCGGTGTTCCTTGGTCTATCTCAACGTCAAGACTGCAGAACCTAATGGAGGCACGTCAACATCAAAAAAGGCCCCTTCGGCAGTCACTCGTAACACAGAGTCCGTGCCATCAAGACGATTGCGCAAGGGATAATCCCCGATCTCAAACCCTAAGCGACTGACAATTACATCAGCGACTTGTAAGGTCGTTGCAAGGCCTGCATCAGGTACAAAGTTGTTCACGACCAACATCAAATCTGTGTCTGAATGTCTAGCAAAAGCAAAATGTTGGTCGCCGTAGTCTTGGGCATTTCGGTTCAAAGTATGCAGTGACGTGTAGTCTGCTTGCATCAAAGGAGAATACGCGGCAAGTTGCATAACTTTGATGTGATAATCCCGCAAAGCGCGTTCCTTAGCACTCAAAGCGCCACCGTCAAACGCCCCGTTATTCATCCAGCGTTGATGCGCAGGCA
>JBEVCF010000013.1:8343-15178 GCA_040514355.1 Glaciecola sp. | reverse complement strand
ACTTCGAAGTACAAATCTGTATGTTTTTTTACTCAGCTGTCCATCCGCCATCTACTTTCAAACTCATGCCGGTAACCAGTTTACTGAGGTCAGAAGCAAGGTAAACCACTGCATGAGCGACGTCATTGGGTTGACCAATTTTGCCTAGAGGGATTTTGTTTAGCACAAACTCTTTAAATTCAGGCTTGGCAAACATGGGTTCTGTCAGGGGGGTTTCAATGAACGTTGGTGCGATAGAATTGACGCGAATGCCTCGTTTGGCCGTCTCAACGGCAAGCGCTTTGGTTAGACCTTCAATGGCGTGCTTGGTCATGCAATACACAGTGCGATTGGGCGAACCGATGTGTCCCATTTGGGATGAAATATTGATGATTGAGCCTTGGGTTTGAGTGCGGTCAAAGTGCCTTACCGCAGCTTGTGAAGTCATATATATCGATTTGATATTAAGATTTATTAACCAATCCAAGGTGCTCTCTGCGACCTCACCTATCGGCTCTGGTTGGTTAGCCCCCACGTTATTTACGACAATATCCAACTCAGATAATGTAGCAATACGTTCAAAAAACGCCGTTGATGCAGCGTCCATTGCCCACGCCGTGACTTTATTTGGGTGGGATTGTACAAGGATATCCAAATCGGCTTGGGTACGAGCCACAGCAACCACATGGCAACCAGCTGCAACAAGCTGTTCAACGCACGCTTTACCAATACCTTTGCCCGCCCCTGTCACTAAAGCAGTTTTACCTTCGAGTAGTGTTTTATCAAATCCAATCTGCATAATTATTTGCCAGTAATGTGATAGTTGTTTTAGTCTAATTGCATTCGAATTCAAATTACAAGACCAATAATGAGCAAAAAATACCACAACCACCTGACTGAACATAACGACCTGAGCAAAACCCAAGAGAGTTTAGCCGTGGTGGCTGCTATGACTGATGCCTTGGGTGCCAATGCCGATGACATGCATACCTATTTCACTGACGATTTTCGCTGGATGGGCAATTACGGTTGTGGTACCAAAAATGGGCTAGAGGCGTTTAGAAATAACTGGCAACTGCCATTAAGAGCCGCATTTACTGACCGCGTTTATTGTGACGAAGCCCGTGTAGCACAGGGCGAGTGGGTATCCGCATTAGGGTTTATTGAAGCCACGCACAGTGGTACATTCATGGGGATCCCAGCTACGGGCAAACGTGTTATTATAAAGTATATGGATTTTTGGCATGTCAAGGAAAAGCGCATCGCTGATAATTGGGTGAGCGTCGATTTTCCATACATTTTGGCTCAACTCGGCGTAGACGTTTTTAATGGCGAAGGGTGGGAAGCCTATGACAAGGGTGAAAAAGTCCCTGCCAAACCAGAATAAAACAAAGCAGTCTGAGTAGAAAGAATATGGCCATCATCGACAAAAGCTTGCTTTCGCAAGTCCAAGCAGAATTGAAAAGTGCACAACAACGTGCTACCTCTTATGATGTTGCGCGCGCAGCCGGTGTATCACAATCGGCCGTCTCACGATGCTTCAAGCCAGGCGCAAGTGTGTCTAATAAAATGCGCGAAAAAGTGCAGTATGTTGCAAAGCAACTCGGCTACCAGCCTAATGCGATTGCTCGGTCACTCATTACCCGGCGCTCAAATATCGTTGCTGTAGTGGTCAATAATGATGCCAATTTACACTACCCTGAATTACTCGTAGAACTATCGCGTGATTTTAATGACCGTGGTGTTCACATGCTCTTATTCATGCTGGAGCAAGAAAGCGATGTAACCTCGATGATGGATCAAATTTGGGGTTATCAGGTGGACGGTGTGATCTTAGCGGCTCAGTTAAAAGATGAACAATTAGCATTTTTTGAAACGCGCAACATCCCATTTGTGTATTACAACCGTACCACAAACTCGGTACCTTCAAGCTCCGTTAGTTGCGATAACGCAGAAGGGGAACGCACTCTTGTTAATATGCTGTGTGACCAAGGCTATCGTAAATTTTGTATCATCACTGGCCCGGCTGATTCCGCCGTTTCTGCCAATCGGATGCAAGGCGCTTTGACGCGCTTACACGAATTAGATATCGCCGAAGTGCAAATCATTGAAGGTGATTATAGTTATGACAGTGGTAAACTTTCACTCAAAAATCTCATCCAAGAACAAGGTTGGACTCCGGATGCAGTTATTTGTGCTAATGACATTATGGCACTAGGCTGCATTGACGCAGCCAAACACTCGTTAGGCCTACGTGTACCAGAAGATATCGCCATTGTGGGTTTTGATGGGGCTGCGCCGGCGCGTTGGGATGCGTATCAACTAACAACCATTGTGCAACCGTTAGAAATGATGGCAGAAGCTGCTGTAGCCATGTTAATGCAACGCATTGAAAACCCTGACATGCCCCCAGAAAAACGGTCTTTTAGCGGCATTTTGCGCAAAGGCCTATCCGCCTAACGTCCTATTTTTACTTCATATTAACAATATTGTTTGCAATTCCGACTAAAGCAAAATATCATTTTGCATTCGAAGTACAAATTGGTTCTTTTAGGTAATACAATGACAGCTACAGACTCTTCCTTATCACTCGCCCAGCGTGTGGTTCGCAAATTTGATTATATTCCTTGTGCTGAAGCGTTTGTTGATACGCGTCTACCTAATCGCGATGGCAAACTCAATTACTGCATTATCGGTCCTGGGGTAGCTGAAAATAGCAAACAACACATCAATATTGTTGAACCGCATGGATTTAATGTCGGTGGCGTATCCTTACCAACAGGTAAATACAATTCTTTGCATTCGCATGAAACTGCCGAAGTGTTCTTGGTATGTCGTACCTGGTAAGTTTGATAATCCGACATATTGGCTATTAGGTTTCTTTGTATTTTCTTTATTCTTGCTGTGGTTATTCAACTTCCTTATCTAACCACTATTGGCATTGTCATATTGATGATGCCAACGCAGTTGCATTAACCCAATAAAAAGGCCTCAATAAACAATTATTGAGGCCTTTTCTAAATGCGAGCAATGCTTGCTTTAATCTGATGTTCTACATGGATACACTGAGAACTCAGCCCTAGCGAAAAAAGTTACTCTGGTAAAATAGCATTGTGGTAGACGTTTTGGACATCGTCACAATCGTTAAGCATATCCAAGAACTTTTCAAACATCGGCATATCATCAGCGCTGATTTCTACATCTGTCTGTGGCACAAAGGTGATTTCTTCCACCTCTAATGTCACGTCGGGAAATGCATCATGCAACGCAGTTTTGACTTTGTAAAACTCAGTATGCGGCGCAAATACGGTGATTTTACCATCTTCAGCTTCCACATCAGTGACATCAACATCAGCTTCCATTAAGGCTTCTAATACGCTGTCTTCGTCATCACCCGCAAACCCAAATACCGCAGCGTGATCAAACATGTGCGACACGGCACCTGGTGCGCCGATCTTGGCATTGGTTTTGGTAAAACAGTTGCGCACGTCGGTGATCGTACGGTTATTATTATCCGTTAAGCAATCTACGATGACCATACAGTTGCCTGGGCCAAAGCCTTCGTAACGCGCAGGAACAAAATCCTCACCGGCGCCACCGGCAGCCTTGTCTATCGCTTTATCGATAACATGACTGGGCACTTGGTCTTTTTTGGCTTTTTCAATGAGGCGTTTTAGGGCAAGGTTTGCCTCGGGATCCGTGCCGCCGTTCTTGGCCGTCACATAGATTTCTTTACCGTATTTTGAATATACTTTGGTTTTTTGGCCCGCTGTTTTTGCCATGGCGTTTTTGCGGACTTCAAATGCTCTTCCCATATTATTTCTCTATCTTTTGTTGTGCTGTGATAGTGCTGAGCCTGTCAGCAGTATATGTTGCGTATTATAACTGTAAAAGCGTGAACTCTCTATGCCAAAAACGAATTAGGGGATATGTTGCGCCGCGAGGTAGTCGTGAGACTGCATTTCTTGTAGACGCGACAAACAGCGCTTGAACTCAAAATTGAGTCGCCCATCGGTATAGAGCTCCTCCAAGGGCACTTGTGCTGAGATAATCAGTTTGACATTGCGTTCATAGAACTCATCCACCATCGCAATAAAACGACGGGCAATATCGTCAACCGCCAACCCCATTTGTTCAACATCAGCCAGTAACACCGTGTGGTAAATGCGACTCAACTCCATATAGTCCGTCTGTGAACGCGGTCCATCACATAACGCGCGAAAGCCTATCATCAACACTCCATCCGCACTGCGCAGAGTTGGTATCATACGGCCTTCAATTTCTATGGGTGTGTTTTTGACGCCTGCTTCTGGTGCTAATTTGACAAAATACTCATCCAAATTTCGCTGAGCTTGCTCATCCAACGGGTGGTGATAAATTTCTGCTTGCTGCAAAGTACGCAGACGATAATCTACCCCGCTATCAACATTCACAATACGCGTGTTTTGATTAATTAACTCAATCGCAGGTAAAAATCGCGCCCGTTGCAAACCATTGCGATACAATTCGTCTGGGACAATATTCGACGTTGCTACTAACACAATTCCTTGAACGAACAACGCTTGCATCAAAGTGCCCAAGATCATAGCGTCGGTGATATCTGAAACAAAAAACTCATCAAAACAAATCACTCGGGCTTCACTGGCTAAGCGTTGCGCGACGATTTGCAGGGGATCGGACTGCCCGTCTAAGGTTTTGAGCTCACTGTGGACACGATGCATAAAGCGGTGAAAATGGATACGCATTTTTTGCTCAAATGGCAAACAGTCATAAAAGGTATCTACCAAATAGGTTTTGCCTCGGCCTACACCACCCCAGAAATAAAT
The DNA here is from genome assembly GCA_040514355.1 of Glaciecola sp. Taxonomy (GTDB): domain Bacteria; phylum Pseudomonadota; class Gammaproteobacteria; order Enterobacterales; family Alteromonadaceae; genus Opacimonas. Next base: position 10,373 of record JBEVCF010000013.1, on the reverse strand, counting down.
ACCTTGAATGGATGGTTTGCTCATGCCTTTGCCGAACTTGGCTTTGATTTTGACACGCCATGTGACTTTTTGGGTCGGCTTGGTCAATTCATCATACAAGCGCTGTAATTCTTTTACAGCATGCTCTTGAGCGGCATCATAAGCAAAGCCCGGTTGCGCCAGATCTTGTTGATATTTTTCCCATGGCGTAAGAGCGGTTGTCGTCACAAAAATTTCACTTGAAAAAAGAGTTACCAGAACCGATATAATATAATGAATTTAGAAAAGATGAAAATCAGACTGACGTAGCAAAGACATAATGTAAAAACTTTGTTATCCTCATCAATCTGAGAAACAAGGTGAATTTTATGCAAGAAGTTATCATATACAGCGGTGTACTGATTGTGGGTGTTGTAATCGGTTTGATCATTGCAAAGGTCTCTTTCAACTCTCCAACAGCAACTCGCCCAAACACGGATGAGGCAGAACATGAGCGCGTATTTATGACTCAGCTTCAGGACCAGTGTCTCAACGCGAAAGAAACACTCGCCAAATTAAACCAACAAGCATCGTTGTTGTCTGAACAAATCACTGAATTCGAATATATTCTCTCTGCAAAAGCAAATAAGACTAGCGATGAGAAAATCACTTTTTTCGGTGAACATGCTTCGCCATATTTGCGTATGAAAGAGAAAGAAAAGCGCGAAAAGACCAGTGCGGACTACCAACCTCGAGATTTCTCTAACAGTAGTTCAGGTTTGTTTACCGGAACGGAAATTAAAGAGAAATAAAAGGAACTTTATCACAGCGCTCTAGGTCTTTTAGTAAATCTTTGTATTTATTATCGTAAACAGGAGTGTTATTTTTGATGAATGCGTTTCTCAAAAAGTTCGCCGTTGTCAGTCTTGTCAGCGGCTTTGTATTGCTAGCCAACATCCCAACCCAAGCTGTCGCTATTCCCTTCTTTTCCAGTAACACTGAGATCCCTTCTCTTGCGCCTATGCTGGAAGAAACCATGCCTGCGGTTGTCAGTATTTCGGTCGAAGGCAAACAGGTCTCTAGACAAGCGATCCCAGAAATGTTTCGTCCCTTCTTTGGTGGTCAAGGTGGGCAAGTCCAAGAACGTCCCTTCCGCAGTCTCGGTTCTGGTGTGATCGTCGATGCTGATAAAGGTTACATTGTGACGAATGCGCATGTAGTTGATAGCGCAGACAAAATCGTCGTTACCCTCACTGACGGGCGTGAATTTGAAGCCACCAAGGTCGGTACGGACAATGAAAGCGATATCGCATTATTAGAAATCGAACCGGATAAACTCACTGAGATCACCCTTGCTGATTCAGACAAACTCCGCGTGGGCGATTTTGTGATTGCCATTGGCAATCCTTTCGGGTTATCGCAGACCGTCACCTCTGGTATTGTATCTGCATTAGGCCGTACAGGGGTGAATGTGGGTGGTTACGAAAACTTCATCCAAACCGATGCGGCAATTAATCGCGGTAATTCTGGTGGCGCATTGATCAACCTAAAAGGTGAGTTAGTCGGGATCAATGCCGCTATTTTTGCCCCAGGAGCCAATGCAGGTAACGTCGGCATTGGATTTGCGATCCCCAGTAATATGATGAACAACCTCATCAAACAAATGATCGAATTTGGTGAAGTGCGCCGAGGCTTACTCGGTGTCATTGGCAATGATGTGGATGCGGGATTGGCCGAAGCATTCAACTCTGAAGTGAATAAAGGCGCATTTGTTGCAGAGGTCACTGAGGATTCAGCTGCCGCCAAAGCAGGTATTCAGGCCGGTGATATTATCAGTAAGGTCAATGGCAAACTGATTAATAGTTTTGCTGAACTTAGAGCCAAAATCGCGTCAATGGGCGCAGGCGCAAAAGTAGAGCTAGGTATCATCCGTCAGGGTGAAGCATTGGCTGTCAACGTAGTATTAGGCGATGCAGGTTTCCAAGCAGTCACCGCTGCTGAAATCCATCCGGCCTTTGAGGGCGCGACGTTCGAAAACGGGACTGACCTCGCGGGTAACCGAGGTATTACCG
>JBEVCF010000013.1:0-8333 GCA_040514355.1 Glaciecola sp. | reverse complement strand
GTGAAATTGAAGCTCGTAGCCCGGCCGTGAGTATTGGCCTGAAGAAGAACGATGTGATCATTGGTGTCAATCGTCAACGCGTCAATAACATCAAAGAGTTAACCGATATGCTCAAAGATAAAGAGGACGATGTTATCGCCCTTAATGTGAAACGCGGTAACGCTTCATTGTATATTGTTATACGTTAGTTTAACGTTATCTTAAACGGTTAAATGATATCGATCATTTAACCGTTTTTTTGTTTCGGCAGTCCCCTTTTTTGCGGACTTCGTGATATGCTTAATGCATCAATTTAATTTATGGAATACACATGGCTAGTGGGCAACGCATAATGTGGTTTTTTATTCGCTCAATCATCATCGGGGCGATTGTAGCTGCATTGATTTTGCTGCTAGTACCAGAGCTTCGTCACGGCAGTGGAATTGCATTTTCAACATGGTTTCGCAGTGAACCGGTAAGCAAACGCCTAACCTATTACGATGCCGTATCTCGTTCAGCCCCTTCTGTAGTCAATATCTACAGTGTGAGTATCGAAAATAGTCGGATCTTTGGCAACTCCTCAAGGGAACGAACTAATCTAGGTTCAGGCGTCATCATGACCGAAGACGGCTATATCCTCACATGTTACCACGTGATTAATAATGCAGCCTCCATCTTCGTTGCACTGCAAGATAGCCGCATCGTAGAAGCACAAATTGTAGGCTATGATATGTTTACCGATTTGGCTGTACTGAAAATCTCAGCGGAAAACATACACCCCATCCCGCAGTTATCTGAACCTAAAACACGGGTGGGAGACTTTGTTATGGCCATTGGTAACCCATATAACTTAGGACAAACGATCACTCAAGGGATCGTAAGTCGAACGGGGCGTAATGGATTGGCTAATTATGTCGACTTTATCCAAACCGATGCCGTGCTCAACCAGGGGAATTCGGGAGGCGCGTTAGTTGATTCTGAAGGTTATTTACTCGGGATCACCAATGCCAACTTTAAAACGTTAGATGCTCAACGCCGTGTGCGTGATGTTGATGGCGTTAACTTTGCTGTACCTTACACTCTCGCTAAGCGCGTGATGGAAGATATTATTGTCAATGGTAAAGTCACTCGCGGACAATTGGGTTTTTCAGGTACTGAATATCCCGATCAAGATGGTATCGTTATATCAAATGTGGCCAGTGGTAGCCCTGCAGATTTGGCCGGCGTCCAAGTCGGAGACATTTTGTTAGCGATTGATGAACAATCTATTTCAAACGCCTCAGAAACACTGGATTTCATCGCCGAAACACCGCCCGGTACAGAACTTCAACTGACTATCGAACGCGATAATGCGCGCCTTACCATTCAAGTTGAAGTAGGTGAATTAGGTGTTAACCGAGTGCGTAACTAATGCATAACCAAGTAGTGTTAGTGAATCGGCATGGTGAAATGATCGCTGTAAAAGATAAGTTGCAAGCGCATATTGATGGTGATTTGCATCTGGCGTTTTCTCTACAGTTAGTTCGCCCTGCCGGTGATAGTTATGAGTTGTTATTACAGCAACGTGCATCAGATAAATATCACTCTGCGGACTTATGGGCTAACACCTGCTGTTCTCATCCCTTTTTAGATGAAGCACTAGAGGTTGCTGCCAAACGCAGAGTCAAAGAAGAACTTGGTATTATTACCCATACCGAACTACAAGACATTGGTGATTTTATTTACAAAGCTCGCTTAGACAACGACCTGTTTGAACATGAGCTGGACCATATTTTATTAGGCTTTGATGATCCCTCAGGGTTCAAAGCTAATCCCCAAGAAGTACAACAAACCCAATGGTTGAGTTTAGCCCAGATCGATGCAGCGTTGAGCACCCGCCCAGAAACATTTTGTGTTTGGTTTCCGACAGTTTATCAACACGTCAAATCATTTTTATCTACATTGACCCCCGCTGATTAATCGTCACTGCTTTCACTCTTAAACAGGCGTTCAACTAACACCATATGCGGCACGGTGAGTGCAAACAAACCAATAAAAATCCAAGCGTATATTGACACGCTTACACCAATCTGCCCCGTGGCATAATACAAGCCAGCCCCCAGTACAATGGTTGCTAACAACATCATGCTGCTTTGTTGTGAGACTGCTCGTGTATCTCGATTGATGTGCTTAGTATAACGATGCAAATAACGCGCACTGTGGATCAAACAAAAATACGCGGTAAAGAATACTAAAATATTGCTGTAAAGTAAGATCATAGCGAGCGAAAACACTTCTAAGACAAAATGTATTTGGAAGTGTTTGGCAAACACCATCAACAAAAATATACTGCTGGTCAAGCCAACAAAAGCCGATACCGTGACATACATTTGGGCAATGTCTCCACGGATCATGAGCACCTCTAAGATCGACAAAAACTCTTGGGGATGCAATAAAGCAGGGATCGTAAGGACCCACACGGCTGTTACTCGACTGTGAGCAACGCGCACGTAGTCTGTCCAATCTGCGCCAAAATGCCAGACCGACAACACCATAAAGCTCACTAAACCAAGGATGGGAAGTGCAAACCAAAAGCCAATGGCCACTGCAACTATTGCCAAATAAGCACAACAAAATAGTAGTTTTTGGATATTGGTTGATAACGGCCAACGTCGGCTTGCCAGATCCAAATCAAGACCACCATGTGGCACGCCAAATAATAAAATCAACACAGCTAAACCAGCTGTGATGTTACTCGCACTAAAGTCAATTTGTGGTGCTATCGTCCCCAAGGACATCAACAATACTGATACCACAGCAATAGCAATGGATTGTTTTTGTCTAAACGTGAGTGCTTTGAGTGCGACTGTGGACGTATTGGTTTTCATTTAAAACACACCTTAATCATGGCTTTAATAAAAATCCATTTGGGTAATGCTAAAATCACTTTAGTCCAAATGGTCAATGTTGCTCTGTGAGACATAAAACGTGCAAATTCGTCACCAGTGAGATGTTTAGCAATTTGCATAAAGCACGTTGGCGTCACCGACGCGTTATTCACTAAGACTTCAAGATAGATACTATCCATCCATCTTTGAAACCAGCTGTAACGACCGGACTTCAGTTTTCTCAAAGCACGTAGATCATGATGTATCTGCTGATGACAGTACTCAGATTGTGCGAGTAGTTGACTCACTGATGAAGCCCAACGCTGGATTGTGCCAAACGCATACCCAGAAGAAGCGCGCATCGCCCCCCCTGCCACTCCCATATAAAAATGGTTTGGCGCCAATGGTGTGGGAACGGGGTCGCACCACATCGGTAGGTGAGCATACTCTGTAACTTGCATATTGAGAGCTACATCTGGTTGCCTTAACTGGGTATTAAAAAAATGGGCTGTCCATGTTTCGGTCAGACTTTGTAACACAGCACGCGAGACGTCTCGTTGCGTAAACAAAGTCACCTCACACAAAGCTTGATGTGAACCTTGTGGCAAACAATACATAAAAGCAAAACCATATTCCGTTACTTGCATATCATGCATCAAGTAGGCTTGTTTTGCTTGTTCGGAAGTAAACAAAACGTTATCAGAGCTTACGTTTACGCCTACAAAACTTTGCCACAAACCCCGCTGAGGACAGTTTCTCTGTGCACTGGCGTGAGTAGAATCGAACACCAGGGTAGACTCATGGGCTTGTTGTAAAACAGCTTCAGCTGAAATTGTTTCTCCCAAGCGTAAAGTGACATTTGGAGCGGCATCTATTTGCTGTAAAACATGCTCATACCATGTGCCACTGTGTAGCGCGAAGTAAGGCTGCTGAGCACTGGTATGTAGGTGTTCTGTATCAGTATGAGAAAATGACCAGCGGTGATATTTGCGGTCTGCTATCGCGTTAAATGGCCTTAGTTCATCTTGGCTAAACCAGCCAGCCCAAGTGCGATCATGTTGATATTTTTTGCGCTGCTCGAGTATGAGAATAGATAGGTCTAATTGCTTCTCAAGTAACCTTAAGACAAGAGACAAGCCTGCACATCCGCCGCCTAATATAATCACATCATATTCAGAGAGCGGCTTAGTCACGATACAAATGCTCAAAGCTAAAATGTAAACTATCACTGTGCTGGAGTGGTTCGGTAATGAATAAAAATCGCGGTGCATAGCGCAACGCTGACCAGACTTTTTGGGCTTGGGATAACATCACGCGTCCACGTGTATAATCGTAGTGTCGCTGCGCTAATTCAACGCCTATTTCGCGATATATATATAGGGCGAAGTGCATGGCCAGACGGTTTCGTCTCGGTATATAGGCTAGACCATCCATCGCTGAGTCATAATAGTACTCAGCTAAATCTAGCACGTATTTGATTGCGTTTTGCACAATGAGTTGTTGTGCGGGTGTGGGGTGAATAATATCTTCAACGCAAATTGTACCAAGCAGCGTTTGTGGCAAATAAATACGACCATTATGGGCATCTTCCAATACGTCACGCGCAATATTGGTTAATTGCATTGCAACTCCCATATCAATTGCATAAGCTTCAGCTCGGGCAGGCGCACCTAGAATTGGCCGCATCATCATGCCCACGGTCCCCGCAACCCGGAAACAATACTGGAGCAATGCAGCCTCATCAGGTTTCGTTGTTTCTGTCAGATCCGTCTCGATCCCATTGAGTAATTCATCTATCGCGAGTTGTGGAATGGCATACGCACGTTGAACGTCTTGAAAACCCTGCAAGCTCTTGGGTAATTTTGAAGATTTAAGCGTTTGGCGCAAGGACGCTAAACGCAATCGCGCTACATTTGAGTTAGGGGCTTCGTCAACGAGATCATCACTGATACGACAAAATTGATAAAGTTTGGCTGCGGCGGTCGCCGTTTCACGGCCCAAGAAACGCTGGGCAAACCGAAATGATTGCCCATGCTTAGTTAATGTCGCTTGTGCATCGGAAAACTGCGCAAGGGTATCTAAAAAGTCTTGTTCAACTCTGTCATCACGTGCCATGAACTATGTCCAAATCACGCTCATTCGCAAGGTCTCGTGCAGTGACGGGCGTAACTAAGTGCTCAATCACTTTAGCTGAGCATAACACTCCCGGCATACCTGCTCCGGGATGAGTTCCTGCACCGGTTAAGATGACATTATCTAATCCTTCAGCTTTGTTGTGGTAGCGAAACCATGCAGATTGTGTCAATGACGGCGCGATTGAAAATCCGGCACCGTGAAGAGAATGATAGTCACTGGCAAATTCCTTAGGTGTCATATGGAATTTGACGGTAGTATGCGCTTTTACACCTGGTAACATACTTTTATCAAGCGCTTCCAAAATCTTATCTGCATAGGCCTCCCCAATCTCATCCCAGTCTTGCCCTCCTTGTAAGTTAGGCACAGGGGCTAACACATAAAAAGATTCACATCCATCTGGCGCAAAGCTCTTATCAGTTGCTGTGGGACGGTGAACATATAATGAAAAATCATCCGCTAAGATCTTTTTATCAAAAATATCATTGAGTAATTCACGATAGCGCTTCCCTAACCAAATCGTATGGTGTGCAACATTTGAATACGTTTTATCCGTACCAAAATACAAAACAAATAAGCCCATTGAGTGTTTAGCTGTTTTGGTCTTAATACGTGCAGATAGTGACTGTTTGTACTTAGGTATGACTTTGCTATACAAATAAGAGGGGTCCATATTAGACACTAGCATATCACACGGAATGCGCTTGCCTTTTCGCGCATAAGCAGCCGTGACTTTTTTGTCACGATACTCAAAATCAGTGATGTCTTGATTTAATTCTATTTTGATGCCTTCTTCAAGCATGAGTGTTTCGAGCCCTTTAACAATAGCTCCTGTGCCACCCATGGCAAAGTGGATCCCCCACTCGCGTTCTAAAAAGTGAATGAGATTATAAATACAAGTGGTGTCAAAAGGGTTCCCTCCCACCAATAGTGGTTGAATAGAAAATGCTTGGCGCAGTTTGTCACTTTTCAGATGTGAGCAGATCAATTGCCAGACTGATTTATGGCTCTTTAGACGAACCAAATGCGGAACTTGTGCTAACATTGCCGTAAATTCGTGAAAGGGCTTGTCTGCTAATTCAGTGAAACCAACGTCAAATATCGCTTGAGAAGCTTTTAATAGGTTTAAATAGCCATTCTTATCTTCTGGGGCAATACGCTCGATTTCTGCAAGCGTGTCCTCTACAGTACCACCATAATTGAAATAATCGCCATCAGGATACTCAAACCGGTACCACGGCTCGACGGGTACGAATTGAATGTAATCTTCTCGTTTTTTGCCGAATAGCTCGAATAACTCATCAAATAGAAAGGGTGCGGTTACAACAGTAGGTCCAGCATCAAATAAATAGCCATCCTGTTCAAATGTTCGTGCACGACCTCCCAATTGGGATTGTTTATCTACCAGAGTCACCGCATAACCCTTAGCACGCATTCTCAATGCAGCAGCTATGCCACCCAATCCAGCACCAACAACCAAAGCATGACTCATGCTTTCACCTGCTTAACTTTACGTTGCAGTTGGTCGATACAATAATCTAAATACACGCCTGCGTGATTCGGAATGCGTTTGAGCTGTGCGCGTGCTTGATTCAGTAATAATTCTGTGCGATTGATCGCATACAATTTGGCTTCGGAAAGAGACATATTTTGTGCCATTAGATTGACTAGGTTTAAGGTTTTGTTTTGTGCATCGACTTCGATGTCATATAAGTCATCTATAATTTGATAACTCAGTGCAAAGGGTTGTACACAGGACTGAATCAAGGCCTGAATTTGGTCGCGTCTATAGCCTGCAAGTAATAAGGGAATGGAAATGGCGAGTGCGAGTAGAGGTCCTGACTTTTGTACCGCTGTAACTTCGTATTCGGCTACCGTTGTGGCAATCGTATCACACGAAATATCAGTGGTTTGTCCTGAGATTGTTTCATGTACAGCCATATGAACGAGCTCAATCAACTCCGCTATTTTTCGAGCATCACTGATTTTTGCGCACTGTGCGTAAGCATGTGAGATTAAATAATCACCTGTGCAGATTGCTGTCCCGACATCATATTTTACCCAAACGGTATCCCGTTCTCTTCGTTTGGTTTCATGGTCCTGAATATCATCATGGACTAACGATGCGTTGTGTAATGTCTCAACGATACTCGCAGCGATGACTGCGTCAGACTGCCGAAGATGCAGCGCATCACTGGCGTATAAAGAGATTAGAGCACGTGTTTTGTTCCCGCCTGTAGCGAGGTGATACGTTACTGATTCAGCTAAGCGTGCATCAGTGGTGGCTGTTTCAGTAGGTGGTAATTTGCTCATATTATGTTGGACTTGCTCAAGAGCCGTACCAATATGATTTTTTATTGTAGAGCAAACATGCATGACAACTTCTCCTGATCAGAGCTAAAGGGGACTCAAGAGTCCCCTTACATACATATTAAGCGTTCTCGTTAGAACCTGTCGCAGCAGCCCAAATGACTACACCAAATGCGATTTTGTTCACAAAGTCAGCTAAGTTATACACGATGTTCAATGCAGCATCGTCAACACCACCGGCCATATAACCTAATACATAACCAATTGGGTAGATTGCCCAACCAACTGTTACAATTAAACGCAAAGCGTTAAAGGCTTTTTGGCTTGCTGGCGTACCAGACTCGGCGTTGATTTTGCTCGCTTCACCAGCAAAGATTTCGTAGATGATATATAACCAACCAGCCATTGAAATCACAAAGGCTACCGTTACATTCATCGAGCCAATCTCACCTAAGTAACCGAATACCAACATAACTAAAGAAGCAATTAAAAGCTTCCAGAATAACGCAGCACGAACTACAGCGATCGCAGCAAGAATCAAATAGAATTCGATAATTTGCAGTGGTACTGTCAACAACCAATCTACATAACGGAATGTAGTTGGACTCTCGCCAGTCATTACCCACACTTCACGCATATAGAAATAGTGAAGCGCTGCGATACCTGTTACTAAGGCAGCAACAGATAGTGAGGTTTTCCACTTGCCTACTGCACGGTCTCTTTCCATGAAGAAAAAGAACGTAGCGGCAAGCATTGCGGCTGAAATAATCCAAAACGACATACCTACGTAGTCGGTTGGATTCAACATTACTTCTTTCATATATATACTCCAGAGTATTACAGTGAATCCGAATTTCGTTATTATTATGTAACACGAAACTACGGAGAACTCGTATGTAGACAGTTCTCATCTACATATTTTTTGCAAATATCATTACGGATTATTTCCGATAATGACATACACAATTACGGAGTAATATTTCTGCAGGATCATTGATAGTGACAAATATTTTACAAGTTATTTACAATTTATCCTTATAAGCC
>JBEVCF010000012.1:10222-13823 GCA_040514355.1 Glaciecola sp. | reverse complement strand
GGCGACGGTCATTGCTGCTTGCTCTTCGGCTGAGAAATGTGAATTTGCCAAATCTCAAGGGGCTGACCACACGATCGATTTAAGCCAGACCGAACTCAAAGCACCCGTTATGTCACTTACCGAAGGTAGGGGGGTCGATGTGGTGTACGAATGTGTTGGTGGAGCATTATTTGATCAATGTGTCAGGACGATGGCATTTGGTGGTCGCTTGTTAGTTGTGGGATTTGCGAGCGGTGAGATTCCGCAGTTTTCTGTCAATCTAGCTTTGGTAAAAGGATTCTCTGTGGTGGGTGTGTTTTGGGGAACGTTTACTCAGCACCAACCAGAGGTGTTCAGAGATAATATGGCTGAATTGATCCAATGGTATATGCAACAACGAGTTCATGTGCATGTTGATAACACGTTCTCGCTATCCGAAACGGTCGATGCATTAGAATATGTCGCAGGCCGAAAAGTCCTTGGTAAAGTCATTGTGAAAGCCTAAGTCCCATATAACTACTTTCAATTAATCATTAGAGGGAGTGCTTAACTCTGCTCCCTCCAATGACGACTTCCCTTATCATGCCAGCCCCCGTCATTATCACTCATCGCAAATTTTTTAAAATTTTTTCCTGACCATGTCAACTTTTCGCCTCCTCCCTCGTTATACTCCACAAATGACAACAATATTTGGAAATAAGCGATATGGATGCAGAGCAACAGCGTAAGTTATCAGCCTTTTTTGAGGGGATACAACAACGCGCGTTGTTATTTTGTAAATATCGCAAATGCAGTGATGACGACGCACTCGATGTGATCCAGGATGCAATGATGGCCTTTTTACCACAGTATACCAGCCATGATACTAAGACTTGGGAACCACTGTTTTTCACCATCCTGCGCCATAAATTGATTGATAAACAGCGTTGGCAAACCTTGCAAAATAAAGTGTTTTTTTGGCGTCAAGAAGAAGCGGATGAATGTGCCTGGCTAGATCAACAGGCATCCGAGCAGATGTTTCGTCAAACCAGTACACATATCGCAGACACAGAGGGACTAGTGGCTCAGCAACAAATCCATGTTGCGGTTGCTCGGGCGATACAAGGTTTACCTGAAATGCAGCAAACGGTATTTATATTAAAAGTAATGAATGGCTTTTCAGAACAAACCATTGCGACGATTTTGTTCATCAGTACAGGTAGTGTGAAACAACACTTCGCTAGGGCAAAACAAAAACTTCAGGCTCAGTTAGAACATACATTTGTTACGGAGGTGTCCCCATGACATCTAAATCAAAACAGCAGGCTCAACAACAAGCGAATGTTGAGGCATTAGTCAAAGCACAACAGGTTGATCCGCAACTACAAATGCGCATGCGTCATATTATTGCGCAAACATTAGAAGATGGCCGTCAAAGTCAATCGAGCAGACTGTCAAAACCTAGGCAGAAGACTATTTGGCAAGCGGGATTTGGCATGGCTGCGCTGGTGTTGGTGGCAGTGTTGCAACTAAGTCCTTCAAGTACACAGCTTGACCCGTTACCCGTTGTATCGTCGGTAGATGATTTGACCATTACTTTAGAGATGACGGAACAAGAATGGTCTGTGCTCCAAGACTATGAGTTATTGACATACTTAGCACAAACCAACACCGATTAATGTTTTACCAATGGCATGCAGTCGCGCCAGCAATGACTAACCACGTCGTGATACACGACTAGGAGATCAAAGATGAAATCAATATCACCCAAACTTTTATTACTCGGAGCCGTGATCGGAACAATATCGTTACCTTCATTGGCTGTTGAATGGCACTCGTTGAGTAAAAAACAACAGAAAGCCTTAGCGCAATACGAGTATACTTGGCCAGATATCGCGGAGCCGGAACAACTTAAATTGATACGCAAAGCCGATCGTTGGGCTGAGATGTCACCCGAACAGCGCAAGAGAGCCAAACAGCGTATGGAAAAAATCGCGGCAATGAGTCCCGAGGAACGCGCTGAATTCAAAGCGCGTGCCGAGCGTTTTAACGCTTTACCTCCCGAGCAAAAACGTCGGATGCACGAACGTCGCAAACGCTTCGCCAATTTACCACCTGAAGAAAAAGCCAAAATGAAAGCTGAAATGGAAGCATTCCGAGCTTTACCTGAGGCTGAGAAAAAAGCCAAAAAAGAAGACATGAAAGCGCGTCGCGACTTTTTCAGAAATCTTAGTCAATCTGAAAAAGAGGCGCTAAAAGCGCAAATGCAAGGCTTGTCTCGGGAAGAACGTAAAGCCATAAGAGAAAAGTATTACCAAACGTACTCGGGTCAATAAGTGAATAGCAAATGGTACACACAAAGCTAAATTTTACGTTATGGTGTATTGTTGAAAATAATGGCGTAGTATAAAACCAATAAATTGGGTTTATGAGATAACCTCACATAATATTGCATTGTGTGAGGTTTTTTTATGCCTCAATTTCAATAACTATACTGAGGAACAACCATGCAAAACTATGTTGCCCCTAGTCAAGATACCTTGTTCGTGATGAACGAATTACTGAATTTCGCTGAACATTATGAAAAATTAGGGTTTAGCGATGCATCGCCAGATTTGATTGAGGCTATTTATGCTGAGGCGGCGAAGTTTGCAGAAAATGTACTGGCACCTATTAACGCGATTGGTGATGAGGAAGGATGTACATTCAATGATGGTGAGGTGACCACGCCAACAGGGTTTAAAGAAGCATATGCGCAATACGTCGAAGGTGGTTGGCCATCTATGGCGCAACCAGAAGAGTATGGTGGACAAGGCTTACCCTATTCACTTGCTACGGCTATGGCTGAATGGTTCTCAGGTGCCAATCACTCTTGGGCGATGTATCCGGGACTGAGCTCAGGATGTATGGAGACGCTCAAGGCACATGGCACAGCCGAACAAAAAGCGCGTTTCTTACCCAAATTAGTATCGGGTGAATGGACCGGTACGATGTGTTTGACCGAGCCTCACTGTGGTTCTGACTTAGGGATGCTCAAGTGTAAAGCCGAGCCCAATCCAGATGGAACCTACAGTATTACCGGCACCAAAATCTTTATCTCTGCTGGTGAACACGATTTGTCGGATAATATTGTGCATATCGTACTGGCCCGCTTACCCGATGCACCTGCTGGCACCAAAGGCATTTCACTGTTTATTGTACCTAAATACAACGTCGATGCGCAGGGCAATAAAGGCGAGCGCAATGCCGTCAAATGCGGTTCAATTGAGCACAAAATGGGGATCAAAGCGAGTGCGACCTGTGTCATGAACTTTGATGGAGCAACCGGTATTTTGATCGGACCCGAAAACCGAGGTTTGAACTGCATGTTTACTTTTATGAACATTGCGCGAATTGGTACTGGCTTAGAAGGTTTGTCTGCTTCAGAAGCCGCGTTTCAAGGCGCGCTAGCCTATGCCAAAGACCGTTTGCAGTTTCGCTCTTTAACTGGCGCGAAAAATGCGACAGGTCCTGCCGATCCCATCATTGTCCATCCTGATGTACGCCGGATGTTATTGACGCAAAAAGCTCTGGCAGAAGGCAAACGTGCATTGGGTATTTATTGTATGCAAATGGTCGATCTGACCATGTATGCAGAAGATAG
>JBEVCF010000012.1:4941-10212 GCA_040514355.1 Glaciecola sp. | reverse complement strand
GTCCTGACCCCAATTGTGAAAGCCTTCTTTACCGAGACAGCGCAAGAAAGCACGTCTTATGGTATGCAAGTCTACGGCGGACATGGCTACATCAAAGAGTGGGGCATGGAGCAACTCGCTCGTGACACTCGTATCAGTACGATGTACGAAGGCACCACCGGGATCCAGGCGATTGACTTACTCGCACGCAAGATCATGGGTTCCAAGGGGGAGTTATTAAAGATCATGCTGCAAGAAATTCATCAATACTGTGCTTCTGTACGTGAGCAGACTCAGTTCTCAGCGATGGCCAATGACATTGTCAGCCACTGTGATGAATGGCAACAAATCACCGCTGAAATTGGTCAATCTGCAGCGAATAATCCAGACGAATTAGGTGCAGCTGCTGTCGATTATTTGATGTATTCCGGTTACATTTTGGTAGGGTATATGTGGCTAAAAATTGCTGTGACGGCTCAAGCCAAACTTGATGCAGGCCAGGGCAATGCCGATTTCTACACTGCCAAATTACACTGTGCTGATTTTTATTTCGGTCGCTTACTCACTCGAACGCGTTCGCACATTGCGGCTATTCGTTCTGGTGCATCTAATTTGATGAGCATGGATGAGGCATTGTTTAAAATCTAATAGCAATGACAATCACTCAAAAGGCCTGTGGTACCCCGTAAAGTACACACAGGCCTTTTTTTATGACTTCAACCCAGTATCAATCCAGACAGTCTATATCAGTATTGCCTCAATCCGTAGTTATGCTAGCGTCTGCGTGTCGGCTTGTTGTTTTTGGTCACTGCTTTGATAAATGCGTGCTATTTCCATAATTTCTTCGCGCATCCAGCGGTGGGCATGATCGTCTTCCATCGAGATATGCCAATACAAAAAATACTCTAGCTTAGGTACTTTGAACGGCAGTTCAAAAATTGCTACATCATAATGCTTCGCTAAGTGATAGGGTAAACAAGCGATCATGTTCGTTTTGACTAATGCACTCGGTACGGTCAAGAAGTGCTGTGAGCTGAATTTGATGGAACGCTTGTACCCTAATTTATCCAACTCAATATCAATCAAACTCTGCGTTTTGGGATTTTGCGACACATTGATATGGTCCATCTTCAAAAACTGTTCCAGGGTCAAACCGTGTCGCAATTCTGGATGATTCTTTTTGGCAACTACAACATAGCGGTCGTTGGCAATTTTGTGTTTGGTCAGGTGAGGGTCGCTAAAGGATGTTGCATCGGCAAAAAAATCTAAATGTCCGTTGGCCATTTCCGCCACAATCTTATTATAGCCAATATCAAAATTTGTCAGTGTAATATTGGGAGCTTGATCTTCTAGACGCGTCAACAAACGCGGAATAATACTCGCTTCAAGTAAATCACGGCTGGCGAAATTAAATTGTTTTTTCGCGATCATTGGGTCAAAAACGTGACTGGCTTGTACGCTTTTACGCAATAGCTCTAATGCCTCCCTTGCTGGAACGATAATATTTTGTGCCACGGGGGTGGGGGTCATGGTGTGCCCCGTTCTGACAAATAATGGGTCATTAAGGAGGTCGCGTAATCGTGATAACGAGTTACTTACGGCAGGTTGAGTGATACATAAGACGTCTGCCGCTTTGGTCAAGCTGCCTGCGGTATAGATTGCATCAAATACTGCAAATAAATTTAAATCGATTCGATGAAGATTCATTGGCTACCTATTATTGTTTTGCCTACTGCGTTGTAGGTTTGGTTTAGCTCTGAAATAAAGTACTATCAGTGAATTTTATTAAATGCGGTTTAAACTATATATTAGATTAATGAAAAAGCCAATGTTCACACGCAGAATTTGCACTAATCTATATACATATAGAAAACAATCTTTGTATTGGTATTTAGAGCAGTGCGGATACAATGGTGATAGTCAGCAAAGCCTTACAGGTAAATCAATTGCAACCAAGAAAAGATAATACATAGCCCTACCTTTTTAACGTGTAATAGAGTATAAGTATTAAGGTAGTAACACGGTTAGTATCATGGCAGATAAATATTCCTCGACACAGATTCAAGCAGCATTGCTCGAGCTCAACACCTCTATTCCTAAAGACGAACATTGGCAAGTCATTGACGGCAAACTTTGTAAAAGCTTTAAGTTCAAATCATTCATTCGTGCGTTTGGCTGGATGGGGCAAATTGCAATCTGGTCAGAAAAACTTAATCATCACCCTGAATGGTTTAATGTATACAATCGCGTAGATGTGGCTTTGATCACACATGATGTTGGGGGGATCAGTGATCTGGATTTTAAACTCGCTAATAAGATGGAAATGTTTAAGTAATCAACAATCGTGACAAATATTAAGCAGTCAGTCACTATTTAACACAATATTGTGAATTATCTCTTGCACCAAACACTGTGCTATGTATAATACACGCCACTTGAGAGGACAACCTCTTATACCAGTTTCAAGCGCGGAGTGGAGCAGTCTGGTAGCTCGTCGGGCTCATAACCCGAAGGTCGTAGGTTCAAATCCTGCCTCCGCAACCACATTACTTTATTACGCACACATGTGTAATAAAGTGGACTAGGGTCCAAGAAGTTTAGAAAGCCCCTGCTTGAAAGGGGCTTTTTGCGTTTTACGGCGCAGAAAATGTTGGGCTATATGCCCTTTTTTTATTTGTGGAGTTCATATGTCACGATTAGAACAAACACTGACAGAGATGCTAACACCTGCTGCAGAGTCGTTAGGTTTTGAATTAGTGGGTGTTGAGTTTGTCAGAGCTGGAAAGCACTCTATTTTACGCGTTTTTATCGATCATCCTGATGGTATTACAGTTGATAACTGTGCGGACGTCTCATTACAAGCCAGTGCTATTTTGGACGTTGAAGATCCGATTTCTACAGAATATAACTTAGAAGTGTCATCTCCAGGAATGGACCGCCCATTGTTTAAAACGGCACATTACGCTGCAGTTGTTGGAGAGGTGATCGCAGTGCGTTTGCGCATGCCGATGAATGACAGAAGAAATTTCAAGGGTAAATTGCTATCATGTGAAGGTGATAATATTGTTGTGCAAGTTGACAACGAAACATTTACTCTATCTATTTTAAACATTGAAAAAGGTAACGTTGTGCCCACCTTTGATTAGGGCCACGAACATCGGGAATTATGCATTATGAGTAAAGAGATCTTATTAGTTGCAGAAGCGGTATCCAATGAAAAAATGGTACCCAAAGAGAGCATCTTTGAGGCGTTAGAATTTGCGATTGCAACCGCCACCAAAAAGAAAAATGAAGGCGAAATTGAAGTACGCATCGCAATTGACCGCAATACCGGTGAGTTTGATACGTTCCGTCGTTGGTTAGTCATTGAAGACGACCAAGAACAAGAAAACCCATATGCGGAGATCACTTTATCTGCTGCGCAGATTGATGATCCCGATATTCAGGTCGGCGATTACGTTGAAGATCAAATTGACTCGATTGCGTTTGACCGTATTACTACACAAACGGCCAAGCAAGTGATCTTCCAGAAAGTCCGTGAAGCCGAACGTGCACAAATGATTGCTGAATATGAAGACAAAGTCGGTGAATTGGTCACTGGAACGGTTAAGAAAGTCAATCGTGATAACGTTATTATTGACTTAGGCAATAATGCCGAAGGCGTGATTTACCGCGATGACATGTTACCGCGTGAAACGTTCCGTCCAGGTGACCGTGTGCGTGGTTTACTTTATGTCATTCGCCCAGAGGCACGCGGTGCTCAGTTATTCATTTCACGTACACACCCAGACATGATTGTGGAATTATTCCGCATTGAGGTACCAGAAATCGCAGAAGAGACGTTAGAAATCAAATCGGCTGCTCGCGATCCAGGTTCACGTGCTAAAATTGCAGTTAAAACCAATGACAAACGCCTAGATCCTGTCGGTGCGTGCGTCGGTATGCGTGGTTCACGTGTCCAAGCTGTATCGGGTGAGTTAGGTGGTGAGCGTGTTGACATCGTCTTGTGGGACGAAGAAGCCCCACAATTTGTCATTAATGCTATGGCACCTGCCGAGGTCGCACGTATCGTCGCAGATGAAGATACCATGACGATGGACGTGGCGGTTGAAGCAGATAATCTTGCTCAAGCCATCGGCAAGTCAGGACAGAACGTACGTCTGGCAAGTCAATTGACTGGTTGGGAGTTGAACGTGATGACGGTTGAAGAGCTAGAAGCGAAACAACAGGCAGAAAACTCAGAAGTAATTGAGTTATTCGTGAGTGCATTAGATATTGATGCAGAGTTTGCGGAAGTATTAGCAGATGAAGGTTTCTCTAACTTAGAAGAGATCGCCTATGTACCTGCTTCAGAATTATTAGAAGTTGAAGGTTTAGACGAGGACATCGTTGAAGAGCTGCGTAACCGCGCTCGTGATTACCTAACAACAAAAGCTTTGGCCAATGAGGAATCATTAGAGCCAAAAGATGAATTGTTAAATCTAGAGGGCATGAGCAAAGAAATTGCGATTGCTTTAGCAAAACGTGGCGTGACTGATCTAGAAGAGTTAGCCGAACAAGGTACTGACGATATTGCTGATATCGAAGAACTCGATGAGAAGCGTGCAGGTGATTTCATCATGGCTGCTCGTAACATCAAGTGGTTCAGCGAAGAGTAATAGAAGTTCAGGTAAAGGAGAGGTTAATGTCAGAAGTCTCAATAGAAAAACTAGCCAGTGATATCAATACCCCACTGGAACGTTTGGTCCAGCAGTTCAAAGACGCAGGCCTTGCGAAAGCGCCTGGTGACAATGTGACCGAAGCAGAGAAAAAACAATTGCTTGATCACTTAAGCAAAGCGCATGGTAATTCAGGCGATGTTGCTCCCAAGAAAATGACGTTGAAACGCAAAACAACGAGCACATTGAGTGTCGGTAAATCTAAAAGCGTTAAAGTTGAAGTGCGTAAAAAGCGTACCTTTGTGAAGCGTTCTCCAGAAGAAGAACAACGCTTAGCGGAGGAGGAAGCGAAACGTCAAGCTGAAGAGCAAGCGCGTTTAGAAGCGGAACAAAAAGCGGCTGAGGAAGCGAAGAAAGCGGCTGAAGAGAAAGCTCGTGCAGCAGCCGAAGCAAAACGCAAAGCGGCCGAAGAGCAAGCAGCACGTGCAGAGCAGGCGCGTAAAGAAGCTGAAGAACGTCGTAAAAATGAACCGCAGATGAGCGAAGAAGAAAAAGCAGCTCAAGAAGCAGCGCGTAAAGAAGCTGAGCGTTTAAAGAAACAACAGGAAGAAGAAGCCCAACGCAAACTCGAAGC
>JBEVCF010000012.1:3021-4931 GCA_040514355.1 Glaciecola sp. | reverse complement strand
AAGCTGAAGCAAAAAAAGCCGCGGAAGAAGCGCGTAAGCTTGCAGAAGAAAACGAACGCCGTTGGAAAGAAGAAGAAGAACGTCGCAAGGCACAAGAAGCGGAAGAAGTTCACTTACACTCTAACCGTTATGCACAAGAAGCAGAAGACGAAGAAGATGCTCAGGTTGAACGTGGTTCGCGTCGTCGCAAGCGCAACAAAAAAGCGGGAGACAATCTCAAGCAAGGCTTCAATAAGCCTGCTGCACCCGTTGAGCGTGTGGTGAAGCTTGGTGAAACCATTACTGTAGGCGAATTAGCCAGTAAGTTAGCGATCAAAGCCAATGAAGTCATTAAAACCATGATGAAGATGGGCGAGATGGCGACCATTAACCAAGTGCTTGACCAAGACACCGCTGTGTTAGTGGTAGAAGAAATGGGCCATAAGTATGAGCTTGTTAATGACAATGCGCTGGAAGACGAATTGATTGCTGATACCGGTGAGGGAGAGAAATCCCCACGTGCACCAGTGGTAACCATTATGGGGCATGTTGACCACGGTAAGACATCATTACTTGACTATATACGTCGAGCAAAAGTAGCCGATGGTGAAGCGGGTGGTATTACTCAGCATATCGGTGCTTATTCGGTTGAAACTGGGAATGGCAAAATTACGTTCCTTGACACGCCTGGACACGCTGCCTTTACGGCGATGCGTGCTCGTGGTGCAACGGCAACTGATATTGTGGTTATTGTTGTGGCCGCTGATGATGGTGTGATGCCGCAAACCAAAGAAGCGGTACAGCACAGTCGTGCAGCTGGCGTACCTCTAATTGTCGCGGTCAACAAAATGGATAAAGATACAGCCGATCCTGACCGTGTTAAAACCGAGCTTTCACAGCTAGAAGTTATCTCAGAAGAATGGGGTGGTGAGCATCAGTTCGTGAATGTTTCAGCTAAGACTGGCTTAGGCATTGATGAGTTACTTGATGCCATTAGTTTGCAAGCTGAAGTCCTCGATTTGCAGGCAGTACCAAAAGGTCCTGGGCGTGGTATCGTAATTGAGTCACGTCTTGATAAAGGTCGTGGCCCGGTTGCTTCGGTACTCGTCCAAGAAGGTGAAGTCAAAGCCGGAGACATCTTGTTATGTGGTCTCGAGTATGGCCGTGTTCGTGCGATGCGCGATGAAAATGGACAAGAAGTGAAAGTTGCAGGTCCATCAACACCAGTTGAAGTATTAGGTTTGTCGGGTGTACCTGCTGCCGGTGAAGATGCTTTGGTCGTCAAAGACGAGCGTAAAGCACGCGAAGTCGCCACTAAACGCTCGATCAAACAGCGTGAGCTTAAACTAGCGAAGCAGCAAAAAGCGAAACTAGAAAACATGTTTGCAAACATGGAAGCGGGCGATGTGTCTGAATTGAATGTAGTACTGAAAGCTGACGTACAAGGCTCTGTAGAAGCGATTTCTGAGTCACTCATCAAACTATCAACCGATGAAGTAAAAGTGAACATTGTGGGTTCTGGTGTCGGTGGTATCACCGAAACAGACGCAAGCTTGGCTGCTGCATCTTCTGCGATTGTAGTTGGTTTTAACGTGCGTGCTGATGCCTCTGCTCGCCGCGTTCTTGAAGCCGAAGAGATTGACTTACGTTACTATTCAGTTATTTATCATTTGATTGATGAAGTCAAACAGGCGATGAGCGGTATGCTTGCACCTGAGTTCAAACAAGAAATTATTGGTTTAGCTGAAGTACGTGATGTGTTCAAATCACCGAAGATTGGTGCAATTGCCGGTTGTATGGTCACTGAAGGTATCATTAAACGCAACAACCCAATCCGCGTACTACGTGAAAATGTGGTTATTTACGAAGGTGAATTAGAATCACTGCGTCGCTTTAAAGATGACGTCATGGAAGTCAAGAAAGGCATTGAG
>JBEVCF010000012.1:0-3011 GCA_040514355.1 Glaciecola sp. | reverse complement strand
AACGGGGGCGCAGTGCCTCCGTTTTTATTTTAAAAGGAAAATGGGTATGGCCCGTGAATTTTCTAGAACCGATCGCGTAGCACAGCAAGTGCACAAAGAAATTGCTAGCATCATTGATCACGAACTAAAACATCAGGCGCCAGAGCTTGGTTTTATTACCGTATCTGGTGTGGAAATCTCACGTGATTTAGCTCACGCCAAAGTGTTTGTGACGTTGTTGGAAACCGATGAGGCTAAAATCAAGGAAACGATGGCGATTTTGGAAGAAGGGAAGAGCTTTGTCCGTGGGTTGCTAGGTCGTCGAGTGCGCATGCGCAACACACCCGCTTTGAAATTTATCTTAGATAGTTCGATCACCGAAGGGATGCGTATCTCAAACTTGGTGAGTCAAGTGATGCGTGAGGAAGACGCAAAAGCGCAGTCCAAAGGTAGTGATGCAACACAACCGCAAGATGATACTGATAAGGACGCCTAACGAGCATGGGCAGACGACGCAAAGGCCGTGCGATTAACGGCGTATTTTTACTCGATAAACCCTTAGGTGAATCGTCCAACCGTGTTTTGCAATGGGTAAGGGCCATTTATGGTGCAAGTAAAGCTGGCCATACCGGGGCATTGGATCCTTTGGCATCGGGTATGCTCCCAATATGCTTGGGAGAAGCGACAAAGTTCTCTCAGTTTTTATTAGACGCTGACAAGACCTATGAGGTAACCGCGACACTCGGTGTGCGCACTGATACATCCGATGCTGCGGGTGAAGTGGTAGAGGAAAAAGCGGTTACCGTTAGTGAAGATGAGATCCGTCGTGCATGCCTAGCTTATGTAGGTAAAACCCAACAAGTTCCGTCGATGTTTTCGGCATTAAAACACGAGGGTAAACCACTGTACTGGTATGCGCGTCAAGGTATTACAATTGAGCGTCCAGCACGTGATATTGAAATTTTTTCGCTGAGCGTTGATGCTATTCGTGGTCATGAGGTCGATATGACCGTGCATTGTTCAAAAGGGACCTATATTCGTTCGTTGGTAGACGATATTGGTCAAGATTTAGGTTGTGGTGCGTATGTCAGTCGTTTGCACCGCACTCAGGTAGCCAATTATCCCGCGGATAAAATGTTGCCCTTCGACGCATTACAAGCGCTCGCAGATGAACATCAAGACGAACGTTTTGCGTATATCGATCCGTTGTTGTTACCTATGGACTTACCGTTGTACGCGCTGCCAGCAAGTACTGTAAAAGCTTCGGATATCCAGTCTTTACAAAATGGACAAGCCGTCACAGCATCGATTGCCACTGACGCTGGGCAACAGGTCAAAGTCTATGACGAGGATGCGCGTTTATTAGGTGTATGTGAAGCTGATGCGACGGGGTTGTTACATCCAAAACGGTTGGTTGTTTATCAGTAAACACTTGTATTTATGGGGCAATTGCGTATAATGCGCCTTCTTCGACATGGCTGAATTAGTGATTGGCCATGTTTACATTCACTTTTGGAGATTATTATGTCACTAAATACTCAAGAAACTGCAGCGATCATCGCTGATTACGCGACTAAAGAAGGCGACACAGGTTCCCCTCAGGTACAAGTTGCACTGTTGACTCACAACATCAACAAGCTACAAGGCCACTTCAAGTCACACAAAAAAGATCACCACTCACGTCGTGGTTTATTACGCATGGTTAGCCAGCGTCGTAAGTTACTAGACTACTTGAAAGGTCGTAACGTAGAAGCTTACCAAGATTTGATCAAGCGTTTAGGTCTACGTCGCTAAGACAGAGGTTTAAAACAAAAAAGGTGCTCATTGAGCACCTTTTTTTTGGTCTACACGTTCGTTACTTTTGCAAAGCTTCGACCGCTGATACCGCAGTATGTTTGATGTCTTCAGAGGGGTAACAGCCTAAAACCTTACAAAAACGGGTAGTGGCTTTAAGCTGTTCAATCGCTTGTTGCATCTTACCGTCTTGCAAATTGCCTTCGATATCTAGATAGAACATCTCTTCCCACGGATTACCATTGATGGGGCGTGACTCGAGTTTTGTCATATTCACATCGTTTTCTTTGAGTACCAACAAGGCATCAACTAAAGCGCCGGGGGTTTGGGTGGTCGCCATGACTAAGGTCGTTTTTGCTGGAATTTGTAGGGGGACAGTCACCGCATTTTGGGCGACAACAATAAAGCGAGAGTGATTTTCTTTTTGATTGGCCAGGTTGGATTCAATCACACTTAAACCGTAGAGCTTACCACCTGCCTCAGAGCCCATGGCTGCTACATCAGGACGATTAAGCTCTTTGACTTTGATCATCGCATCAGAAGTACTGTCAGCAGGAATAACCTCAATATTCGATAATTGACCCACAAAGTGACTGCACTGCGCAAATACTTGAGGATGAGCATATAGCGTACGAATGTTGTCAAGAGACGTATCGGTTGCCACGAGCAAACAGTGTTGTACGGGATGCGTTAACTCACCCACAATGCTCAAACGCGTATGCTGTAATTGGTCATACACTTCATTGATACTGCCTGATGAGGTGTTTTCGATAGGTAAAACCGCATAATCCGCTTGGTTAGATTCGACTTTTTCAATAATTTCTGAAAAGCTGTCACAACCAATTTCCAATAAATCACCGCCCCGACGAGAAAAATATTTTTGCGTCGCAAGGTAACTGTATGAACCTTTACTCCCTAGAAACGCAACACGATTAAGTGGACTTTCTAAATCAGGGTTTGCTTTCGCAGAAAGTAAAGCTTGTTGGTTTAAGACTGAGTCTTCAATGATTACGTGAAATAGTTTGGTAATGTAATGCGGGTCCAAACCGAATGTTTGTCCGGTTTTGATAAGATTGATCAACAGTTGCTCTTCGCGTTTAGGATCTCGTACATCAATACCGGCTTCGATTTTGGTGCGGGCGACTTCATTGGTTAACGCTTGGCGATCCGCTAATAAAGACAAGAGTTGCTTGTCTAGGGCCGTGATCTTTTCACGAATGGGGAGTAAGGGATTATCT
>JBEVCF010000011.1:0-393 GCA_040514355.1 Glaciecola sp. | reverse complement strand
ATTTACATCAAAGCCTCGGGCTGGGAGATGGTTGACCGCGGATTTTCATGGAATAAAGTCGAGCAAGTCGTCAAGCGTTTGGTCGGTATATGGGGGGAAGACAGAGTCATGTTGGCGAGTAATGCCCCTTTGCTCCATTGGCGCATGGGTTATCACGAGTATTGGGATACATTGGTTAAACGGAATGGCATACATCCAAAATTGTTGGCAGAAAATGCATTCGATATATATTTTAAATAAGTATTAAAAAGTGCGCCTTTTAGACGCACTTTGTTTGATTTACTTCACCACCACATGCGGTGAGCGCTTGACCACTTCATCATTGAGCTCAATGCCAATGCCCGGTAAGTCAGGGATCGTCATTTTGCCATCGACGGGTTGATAATCTTGGAT
>JBEVCF010000010.1:0-15844 GCA_040514355.1 Glaciecola sp. | reverse complement strand
ACCCAAAGTAGCCTGTATTGAATGTTTAGCAGAAGCAGAAGCCATCCAAACAGTCGGAACAGAACCTGTTGCCATTATTGATGAAAACGATTTAGCAGCGGCCTTAGAGAGGGAGTTAGCTGCACTAGATGAGGATGATCTTGCCGCTAAAAGTGAGGATTACTTCCAAGCGCCACGTGTTATCTCTGAACAAAATGCGTTTTTAGTCAAACACATGTTGAGTTCAGCTGTCCGAGCGAATGGTAGCTGGAACAATAAAACGTATTGGTTAGGTACCGGTTGGCGCGCAAGAAACATTTTGGGACGTACCGATATTGGTGGCAAAACGGGCACGACGAATGATTCTCGGGATACGTGGTTTTCTGGGTATGCGCCGGGTCTTGTTGCGACTAGTTGGGTGGGCTTTGATGATAACCAACGCCAATTAGGTCGCACCACTCGCAACCAAAACTTAGTCAACCTCAATCCCGAGAAATTTAATTGGATCGGGAATGCGTTAATCGGTTCAGAAGATGGTGCAAAAGCCGCGCAACCAGCTTGGATCCGGTTTATGCAAGTGGCTTTAGCAGATACACCAGAATCACCCTTAGTAATCCCTCCGGGGATCACCCAAGTTCGGATTGATCGAACAACAGGCAATTTGACGCAACGTAGCGATCATACTAGCCTGTTTGAATATTTTGCAGAAGGCACTGAACCCACTATTATGGTACGTACAGATCAAGTAGTTGATCCACTTGTAACTGATGGCACCAAACCAAAGGAGCAAGGAGACGAAATCTTCTAAACTCAACCCCTAAAAATAATAACAATCACCCCTAAATATAACGACAGGATAGATATGCAATCTAATGCTTTTTTATACATTCCGCATTCAGGCCCCGCTTTGCTCGAAACGCCATTGCTGAATAAAGGCTCTGCTTTTTCTGAAGAGGAGCGCCGCACATTTAACCTCATGGGTTTATTACCACCGCGCTATGAAACCATTGAGGAGCAAGTTTCACGCGCCTACTTGCAGTACAAAAGCTTTGACGAACCACTCAATAAACACATTTATCTACGCGCTATTCAAGACACCAATGAAACCTTGTATTTTCGCCTAGTACAGACTCACATCGAAGAAATGATGCCGATCATTTACACCCCGACTGTCGGGGAGGCGTGTGAGATGTTTTCGGATATTTATCGCTCATCACGTGGGTTATTTATCTCTTATCGTGAACGGCATAACCTGGACGATATTTTACGTAATGTAACCAAACGCCAAGTGAAAGTCATCGTGGTCACCGACGGAGAGCGCATTTTAGGCTTGGGTGATCAAGGGATTGGCGGCATGGGGATCCCTATTGGTAAATTAGCATTGTACACCGCCTGTGGAGGGATCAGTCCGGCATACACCTTACCTATCACCTTAGATGTTGGTACCAACAACGAAAAATTACTCAACGACCCGATGTATATGGGGGAGCGCCATACTCGTATCGATCAAGAAACCTATGATGAGTTTATTGAGTTGTTTATGCAGGCGGTGAAGCGTCGTTGGCCAGGTACGATGGTCCAGTTTGAGGACTTCGCCCAACCCAACGCCATGCCAATATTACAAAAATACCGTCATGACTATTGCTGTTTTAATGATGATATTCAAGGTACTGCCGCAGTGACGTTAGGCTCTTTGTTGTCTGCTTGCCGACTGGTTGGCAAACCCTTGTCTGAGATGAACATTGCGTTTGTAGGAGGGGGGTCTGCTGGTTGTGGCATTGCTCAGATGCTCATCCAGCAAATGCAACGCGAAGGACTTACCGAAACAGAGGCCAAAGCGAAGGTCTTCATGGTGGACCGCTACGGCTTAATGACAACTGCTACGCCCGCATTGATGGACTTCCAGCAAGCGCTAGCACAACCTGCGGAGATTTTACGGACATGGCGAATTGAAACAGAACACGCTAGTTTGATGGATGTACTCAATCATGCCCAACCTGATATTTTGATTGGCGTGTCTGGGGTGGGAGGATTATTCACTGAGAGCGTCGTCAAAACGATGGCTAAAAACCATGCATTACCCATTATTTTTCCACTTTCCAATCCTTCAAAACGCGTTGAAGCTAGACCTGAAGATGTGATTGCGTGGACTGATGGCCAGGTTGTCATTGCCACAGGTAGTCCGTTTGAGGATATTGAATTTAAGGGTAAAACATTCCCCATTGCACAGTGTAACAACAGTTATATTTTCCCCGGCATTGGTCTAGGCACATTAGTAGTTAAAGCCAGTAAAATTACAGATAATATGTTAATGGTGGCAGCCAGTGCTTTGGCCGAAACGTCGCCAGTGGCTAATACCGGTCAGGGAGCCTTATTACCGCCTCTGACGGATATTCAAATGATCAGTAAGAAGATTGCTTTTGCCGTTGCTAAGCAGGCTATTGCCGAGGGTTTGGCGTTAGACATTAGCGATGAAGTGTTAAGCGAAAAAATTGAACAACACTTTTGGCAACCACAGTATCGCCCGTATAAACGCGTCAGTGTCTAATCGACGCGTTTATACGTGACCGTTAAATATCGAGAGTAAACACCTTCGAGTTGCGTTGAAAGTTGTACAGCTCCTGTTTTGCGGTCGGCAAGATCTCTCTGCTAGCCTCGACAAAACCCTGCTCTAAAAACCAGTGCGCAGTAAGGGTGGTTAGGACGAATAAGGTGCGTATGTCTTGCAGCTTGGCTTGAGTCGTCAAAGCTTCGAGTAAACGTTCGCCACGGCTCTTTCCTCGATATTCACGATGTGTGGCGACACAAGCGATTTCGGCAAAGCCATCGGGATAGGGATACAATGCTGCGCAAGCAATGATCATCCCATCACGCTCTATCACGGTAAATTGCTTAATTTCTTGCTCTAGTCGCTCACGGGAGCGTTTGACTAATGCACCACTTTCTTCAAGGGGTTTGATGAGTTGTAAGATCCCGCCTACGTCCTCAATTTCTGCTGGACGGAGTCGTTCATAGTGGTTTTCGGTAACGAGGGAGCCGGTCCCGTCACGCGTGAATAATTCTTTGAGTAACGAGCCGTCAACGGCATAACTCACACAGTGTGCTCGAGGTGTACCTGCTCGTACTGCTTGAGCGAGTGCGTCTAAAACATGTGGTTCATTGATCAACACTTCATCAGCGAGTAATTGCTCAAAGCGCGCAAGTTCGATATTACGCAAAAGTTGTTGGTCTTTATCTAATATCCCTTTGTACTCTGAAAATGCGATGAGTTTGTCAGCTTGCATCGCTTCAGCTGCGGCAGTAGCAACCTCTTCATGCGATAAGTTAAACACTTCGCCGGTGGGAGAATAGCCAATGGGTGAGAGCAGTACAATATAACCATCATTGAGGTGATTGGTGATCCCTTGTTCATCTATACGACGCACATACCCCGTGTTTTCATAATCTATCCCATCGCGCACACCCATGGGTTTGGCAACGACTAGATTACCAGATGCAACACGGATTTGTGAGCCGTGCATCGGCGAGTTAGGAAGCCCCATAGTTAGCAAGGCCTCAATTTGCGAGCGTACTGAACCAGCGGCATCTTTGACACATTCCAGGGTGGTTTTGTCGGTGATACGCACATTATTTTCAAAGCGACTAGTAAGTTGACGCATGCCGATGCGTTCGTCAATTTGCGGCCGTGCACCATGCACGATAATCAATCTCACCCCGAGGGAGTTCAACAATGCGACATCATGGATGATGGTCGGTAAATTAGATGAGGCAACAGCCTCGCCACTCAACATAATGACGAAGGTTTTGCCTCGATGCGCATTGATATACGGCGCCGAGTTGCGAAACAATGAAATCATATCTAAATGGCTCAGGACCATCTTGCTTATCCTTGTTGCTCAGTGACATAGGCGCGTGCAGCTTGAACGGCTGCTGATACGGGTTCTATGCCTGTGCCACCTAAAATATTGCGTTTGTCGACGAGGTATTCCAGTTGTAAGATCGGATATACATCGTCCTCTATTACAGCTGAGAACTGTTGCAATTCCGTGACGGTCAATCCTTCTAAAGGTTTGTTTTGACTCAGGGCATATACCACAGCTTGACCAGAAATATCATGTGCGGTGCGGAACGGGATCCCTTTGTCGACTAGGTAATCGGCTAGTTCAGTCGCATTCGCATAACCTTGCTGGGCAGCTTGACGACAACGCTCAGCATCAAGTACCACACTGTCTAAGACTTCTACTGCAATCGACAAACAAATATGCCATTGGGTTACGGCATCCATAGCCCCTTCTTTGTCTTCTTGCATGTCTTTGTTATACGCTAGAGGTAGGCCCTTCATGGTCACTAGTAGTCCTTGCAAGGAACCAAAAACACGACCACATTTACCGCGCATCAACTCCAATGCATCTGGGTTTTTCTTTTGTGGCATCAACGAGGAACCGGAGGTGACGGCATCGCCTAATTGAATAAAACCGGACTCACCAGAGTTGTAGAAGATCATATCTTCTGCCATACGTGAGATATGCATCATGCTGGTGGAGGCACAGAATAATAACTCAAGTACGAAATCACGGTCTGAAACCGCATCTAAACTGTTGACGCACGGAGCGGTAAAACCAAGTTGTTGAGCAATCTCCTGACGGTCAACTGGGTAGGTAGTGCCCGCTAATGCACCACAACCTAAGGGGCTGAAATTCATTCGCACTAGGGCATCGTCCAAGCGAGAGACATCCCGTTTGAACATTTCGACATAAGCCAGTGCCCAATGGGCAAAACGCACAGGTTGTGCTCGTTGTAAATGCGTGTAGCCCGGGAAGATAATATCTTGAGAACGCTCGGCCAGTGAGGTGAGCGCCGCAATGACGCCAATGAGGTCACTGCGCAGCATGCCGATGTGGTCTTTACACCACAAGCGGAAGTCAGTTGCGACTTGGTCATTACGACTGCGGCCGGTGTGCAATTTACGGGCAATGTCACCCAATTTGACAGTTAATTCGGCTTCGACAAATGCGTGAATATCTTCTTCTTGCGTTTGGCTAAAGTCCAATGTGCCAGCATCTGCCTGAGCTTTGAGTTCAGCTAATGCCGTCTCAAGTTGCGCTTGCTCATCACTCGTCAATACGCCCGCACCGCATAGTGCACGCGACCAGATGATCGAACCGAAGATATCTTGGCTCGCCATCACTTGGTCAAACCCTATTGAGTCATTGACCTGTCTAAACATATTGCTACTGCCACCGCTAAAGCGACCACCCCAAAGTGCCATATCGTTCTCCTAGGCTTTATTTTTCAGCATCGTGCATCGCTTTGATGCGAGATGAAAGACTGAATAAACGAATGAAACCTTCTGCATGCGATTGGTCATATACATCATCTGCGCCAAACGTTGCAAAATCCTCTGAATAAAGCGAGTTGGGTGATTTGCGTTGGATTACAGTAGCAGTACCCTTGTACAGCTTGACGACAATTTCACCTGTGACTAATTGGGCAAACGAATTCGCAGCGGCCAATAGTGAATCGTTGATAGCGGTAAACCAGCGTCCATCATACATAACATGCGCAAATTCAAGACCGACTTGTTCGCGGAATTTCAGTGCTGATTTATCCAATACTAGCGTTTCTAGCGCTTTGTAGGCTTTGAGTAATACTGTACCGCCCGGAGTTTCATAACAGCCGCGAGACTTCATACCCACTAAACGGTTTTCGACGATGTCAATACGACCCACACCATGCGGTGCAGCAATCTTATTCAGTTCGACTAGAGCTTCATAAGCATCTAGAGCTGTGCCATTAATATGCGTGACTTCACCTTTATCGAAGGTCAAGCTGACAGTCGCAGGCGTATCTGGTGCATCCATGGGATCGGTCGTCAGAGTCCACACGGCTTTAGTTGGTTCACACCAAGGATCTTCTAACTCACCACCCTCGTGTGAAATATGCCATGCATTAGCATCACGGCTATAAATTTTGGTTGCAGACGCAGTCGTGGGGATGTTGCGCTCAGCCAAATAGTCTAACAAATCTTCACGCGAAACCATGTCCCATTCACGCCATGGCGCGATCACCGTTAAGTCTGGTGCTAGTGCAGCAAACGCACCTTCAAAACGCACTTGGTCATTGCCTTTACCGGTACAACCGTGACATAGGGCATCCGCACCCACTTTGCGTGCTACTTCAACTTGTGCTTTGGCAATCACAGGGCGTGCCATAGAGGTACCTAACAGATATTCACCTTCATAGACCGCACCGGTTTTGATGGTTGGGAAGATAAAATCCTTGACGAATTCTTGTTTTAAATCAACGATATGACATTCTGATGCGCCTGATGCGATCGCTTTTTCGTGTAAACCCTCGAGCTCCTCATCGCCCTGACCTACATCAGCAGCAAATGCGACGACTTCACAGCCATAGTTTTCTTTCAACCAAGGGATGATCGCTGAAGTATCTAAGCCACCAGAATAGGCTAATACCACTTTTTTGATAGCGGGTTTTGTCATAAATTATACTCTCTCACCTAATAGCTGAATCATGATGGCGTTCTGCGCATGCATTCTATTTTCAGCTTGTAACATTAATAGTGATGCATCCGAATCGATCAGTGCACCTGTTATTTCTAAATCTCTATGGGCTGGTTGACAGTGCATGACGAACTGTGCACCCGTTTGTTCCATCAACGCGTGGTTGATTTGATAAGGCATAAATGTCGTTTTAATATCCTCAAGGGGCGTATTATCACCCATTGATAACCATGTGTCAGTATATAAAACATCGACGTCAGCTAAATTTGCAATGTCGTTTGTTTCGCGAATATCTGCGCCGGTGGTTTGCGCTAGTTGGCGAGCGAGTGTCACAATTTCAGGGTTAGCTTCATAACCGGCTGGAGTCACAACGACTTGATGCACGCCTAATAATGCACCCACAATTAACAAAGAATGCGTGACGTTATTGCCATCTCCGATATACGCTAGTGTTTTGCCCTTGATGTCGTGGAATACTTCCGAGAGTGCTAAATAATCCGCTAAGGCCTGGCAGGGATGGTAAAGGTCACACAAAGCATTGATCACGGGCACAGAGGCATGTTCGCGCAGTTCTTCTAAGGTACTGTGCGAAAATACGCGAGCAATGATCCCGTCTGCCCAGCATGATAAATTCAATGCCATGTCTTTGGTATCTTCGCGTCCGGCTAGATTATTGGCTTGTGCATCAAGATATACCAAATGACCACCGAGCTTTTGAATACCGATATCAAAGCTAACACGTGTGCGCAGTGATGGTTTTTCAAAGAGTGCGACTAATGACTTGCCTTGTAATGTATTTCGAAAATCAGAAGGCGCACGTTTGACATGCAGTGCTAAATCAAGCAAGTCTTGCATTTGTTGTGGTGACGTATCTTTAAACGTTAATAGGTCCTGTTGCATGGTGCATTCCTTTATTCTGGTAAAATGTGCGTGCCGAAATCAGTTAAACTGGCAGCGTGTAGCAAATGTGTTTTCGACCAATCCCCAATAATGACAGGTCGGCGCAAGGTTTGTGCTGATTCGATAGCTGCAGCAACTTTGACGAGCATCCCATCAGTTATAACCTGTTCGTCAACGAGGCGCTGATAGTCGGCATGACTAAGTGTGGGAAGTTTTTGCTTGTCGCCATCTAACACGCCTGGGACATCAGAGAGTAGTAACAATTCCCCTGAGACAAGCGTAGCGATGATGGTCGCAGCTTGATCGGCGTTCACATTCATCAATTGGGCATTGTGATCAATACCAATGGAATTGATGATAGGTACGAAATTTTGTGCGAGCAAGTGCTTAAGTAAAGCGGGTGATTTTGGTGCTGGGATCCCAACACAACCAACATCAGCAGGATGTTGCTGGCATACCGTCATGCCGCCATCGGCCAATGTCAAACTCACCGCAGGTAGGTTTTGCGCGAGTGCAAAGCTCAGCATTTTAGTGGCGTATTCGCCTGCTAAGGTGGCGGCTACATAGGGCATGTGTTCTGCAGGGGTGACGCGTAGACCGGCTTTTTTGGTGCTGGTAAAACCCAGAGCTTCTAAGATTTTTTGTACGCCCGCACCACCGCCATGTACGATAATGACAGGACGCTGGGCTTGGATTTTTTTGATGTTTTCAAAAAAGGCACGTTGCCCTTCTGGTGCATCAATAAAGGCACCGCCGACTTTAATCACTAAGGGACTCATAGCTGAACCTCGGGTAATAAACCTTGCATAATCGGTAGTCCTTGAGTGAGGTTGGCACATTGAATCGCCTGCGCAGCTGCACCTTTTAATACATTATCAATGGCGGTTGTAATGACCACATAGCCTTTTGCCTCGTGGTATTGATAGTACACATCACAAAACGGGGTAAATAAAACATCATCGATTTTGGGCGCACGTTCACGTAAACGTACACAGGGTGTATCGCTGTAAGCACTGCTAAAAGCATGCTCAACATCTGACGCAGTGGTACCAGGTTTCACTTGAGCGGTGATCGTCGCCAAGATACCGCGTTTGAAATTACCCAAATGTGGGGTGAAGATAACATCTTGACCTAAATACGCTTCAATTTCTGGCATGTGACGATGTTGTAAAATACCGTAAGCCTGCAAGCTCACTTCACAAAAACTATTACTCAATGCTGCTTTGCGGCCCGCGCCACTGACACCCGAAACCGCATTAATAGTTGGCATGGTCTCGGTTAATAAACCTGCCGCTGCTAAAGGTTTTAAGCCAGTTAAACTCGCAGTGGGGTAACAGCCAGGGACAGCCACCACAGACGCGTCAGCAATCTGTTGTGGATACCATTCTGCTAGACCATAAACGGCAGCTTCAAGCCACGTTGCATCGTTGTGAGCAAAGCCGTAAAACTGTTCAAACACCGCAGCGTCTTTGATGCGATATGCGCCAGACAAATCTAAAATTACGGCGCGCTTTCCCGCAAGTGTCGGCATCCAGTCATGTGACGCTTCATGGGGAGTTGCGAGGAAAATGACATCAAAATCCCATGCCAGTTGCTCAAGTATCTCGTCATTAAGTGGCTGCAAAGGCAGATCACAGATACCGATCAATTTCGCGTGCAAAACACTGATTGGCGTATGTGCATCTTTTGATTGTTCAGACACAAATAGCGCATCAAGATTAAAGGTTGGGTGTTGGCTTAAATACTTAACAAGTTCAGCGCCGGTATAACCACTTGCGCCAAGAATACAGGTTTTTATCATCGGGACTTCCCTCTTTAAAACGTAAGAATAGTAAAAAAATCCACTTAATACCTTTACTGGCAACTACTAAAAACTACTAATAAAGGTAAAAAGTGTCTTGCATATTGGGCTCGAACTACGCACTCATCGCGGACGAATACCCATCTTACATAAGCAGGGAGAGTGTAAACTGGTCAATATAACGTTGTGCATGCTAGCGTTTCACAATTCTGGGTTAACAAATCATGATCAAAGATTTGTATATCAATATGTGAACAGTTTAATTGAAAATTATAATTATGCAATATAAATGTATAATTATTCACGCTTAAACTTTGGTAGTACGTTGTGTATGATAATGAATGTTTAATACCGTAGTTGATTGCACAGAATCGTTCAGTAGCCTCGGTGATGTTGAACGCATATTGAAGAAAATACATGGACACTGAAGGAGTTAAAGTGCAACTGACCACTGAACAGGCATTATTAACAGACGCAGGTACACTGATTGATAGCTGGTTCGTGCAACAAGCTGAGACGGGTCACTTCGCAGGTAGGGATGATGTCCAAATTGCCTATGCTCGGGTGTTACCCAAAGACTATCAACGCGTGATTGTTATCGTCAGTGGCCGCAGTGAGTCTTATATTAAATACAAAGAACTTTGCTTTGATCTTGTGCAACAGGGTTATGGCGTTTGTATTATGGATCACCGAGGGCAAGGCTTATCCCAGCGTCTTTCACCGCATCTCCAACACGGTCATGTGGATGACTTTGCTGAATATGTTGATGATTTGTATATATTTATGCAAACCCTCGTACCTCAAGATAAGGGTAAACCATGTTTGCTATGTCATTCAATGGGTGGAGCCATTGGTTTGTTATTTGCTTTGCGCTACCCCGATGCGATAGCCAAGATGGCCTTTACTGCTCCGATGTTCGGCCTTAAAGTGCCCGTCCCGATGTGGTTAGCACATGTGTTACTCAACGTTGGCTTGAGCTGGTCAAAACTACGCCATAGACCGCATTATTTTTTGGGGCAATCGGATTTTGCGGATGTGCCCTTTGCAGAGAACAAACTGACCCAATCCAAAGTCCGCTACCAACGCTTTAAACATACCCAAAGTGCGATGCCACAGACGCAATTAGGTGGAGTGACAGTGCAATGGGTCAGGGCGGCCAATCAGGCCCTAGAATATTTAGCTGAGCATGCCTATCAGTGTAGGATTCCTTGCTTGTGCTTAAGTAGCGGGGCGGAGCAAGTAGTAGACAATGCGCAACAACGGTTCGTTGTTAATCAACTGCCCAATGGTCAGTGGCAAAGTATTGCAGATGCCCAACATGAAATATTATTTGAGGTCGATGACATTCGCAATCCAGCAATTTGTAGTATCATTGACTTTTTTGCAGATGACTTAAAGTGATCCTGGTATGTTAGATATTGTCCTTTATGAACCCGAAATTCCACCCAATACAGGGAATATCATTCGCTTGTGTGCCAACTCGGGTTTCGCTCTGCATTTGATAGAGCCTTTAGGCTTTGATTGGGATGACAAAAAAGTGCGTCGAGCGGGTTTAGATTATCATGAATTTGCTGAAGTAAAACGCCATCCTAATTTGCAGGCTTACCTTGATACGCGACAACCCAAGCGGATATTCGCTTGTACCACTAAAGGATCCATGTTTCACTCAAAAGCGCAATATGAAGCGGGTGATGCATTGATTTTTGGCCCAGAAAGCCGTGGACTACCCCACGAATTTATTATGAGTTTACCCGAATCACAACGCGTACGCATACCGATGTTACCCGATAGCCGGAGTATGAATTTATCGAATGCGGTTGCTGTCTTTGTGTATGAAGCATGGCGCCAACTGGATTTCCCTAATGCAACTTAACGCTGAGGGGACTAAGGTCTTATTCTGAAGTGGGCTGGCGACTGAGCAAGGCTATAGCCGCTTCTTTGGCTGGTTTGTTTTGGTACAAAATTGCATAGATCTCTTCAGTGATAGGCATTTCAATACCGTGTTTTTGCGCTAAGACGAATACTTCTTGGGTGTTGCGTTGGCCTTCAACAACTTGACCAATATCTGCAATCGCTTGTTCGACCGGCTTACCTTGTCCGAGCGCGAGGCCAAAACGTCGATTGCGCGATTGATCATCTGTACAGGTCAATACCAAATCACCTAATCCCGCCATACCCATAAAGGTTTCTGGCTGGGCCCCAATCGCGCTACCCAGTCGGGTCATTTCGACTAAACCACGTGTTATTAGCGCAGTACGGGCGTTGGCACCAAAGCCTAAACCGTCTGCTAAACCGGCCCCAATTGCGATGACATTTTTTACCGCGCCGCCAAGTTGTACACCGGTAAAATCATTGTTGAGATACACGCGAAACGATTTGGAACAGTGCAGTTTGTTGGCTATGTCCTGGGCAAATGCGTTGTCTGTTGCAGCTAAGGAGATAGCGGTTGGCAGTCCTGCAGCCATTTCTTTGGCAAAGGTTGGTCCGGAGAGAATACCTTTCGGTCTCGCTGGCCCAATGATTTCATCCGCAACATGTTCGAGTAGACGTCCCGTCTCAGGTTCCAAACCTTTGGTTGCCCATACCACCCGATGTCTGGCATGTAAGAAAGGAGCAATGTGGGTTAAACATTGCGCAAAGGCATGCGAGGGAACCACCACCAACAAATCATTGGCATGGTTGACTGCATGTTCAATATTGTCTGTCAGTGCCAAACTGTCAGGGAAGGGATAAGAGGGCAAATAGCGTTGATTTTCACGTTTTGTACGCATTTCATCAACGTGCTCAGCATTGCGAGCATGTAACAAGGTATCAACACCATTGCGAGCCAAACACATAGCAAGCGCTGTACCATAAGACCCAGCGCCGAAGACTGCAATGGTGTTATCCGACATAAGTTAGGCGTCTGCTTGTTGCTGGGCTTCTTCTTGAGCGCGATTTTGCATGTACGCTTGGAAGACGGCGTCAAAATTAACTGGTGCTAAATTTAACGGAGGGAATGTACCGCGGTTTACTAGGTTAGAAATCGCTTCACGAGCATAAGGGAATAGTGTATTCGGACAGAAGGCACCTAACAATTGCGCGCGATTCGGTTCTGGAATATCAGCACCAATAATGAAAATACCTGCTTGTTGTACTTCACATAAGAACGCAACTTGATCTTCAACCGTAGCAGTAACGGTAACTGATAAAGTGACTTCAAACACGCTTTCATCCAATTTTGCCGTTTTGGTATCTAGGTCTAGCTTGATCTCTGGTTTCCATTCTTTGGCAAAGATAGCCGGTGAGTTTGGCGTTTCAAATGAGATATCTTTGGTATAAATACGTTGGATGTTAAATTGTGCTTGCGCTTGATCGGCACCATTTGCCGCTTGGTTTTGCTCTTCAGCCATGATTATTCCTGCATGTTATTTACGCGAGTAACGCGTCTAGTTTGTTTTGCGATTCCAGTGCGAATAGATCATCACAACCACCGATATGTACATCATCAATAAAAATCTGGGGCACGGTAGTGCGGCCACCGGCGCGTTCAATCATCACTGGACGCAATGACGGCTCCTGCTGTATTTCATTGTTGATATAACTCACACCTTTGCTGTCTAACAACGCGAGTGCGTGTTTGCAAAAAGGGCAGTAATCTTTGGTATATAATTCAACTTTAGCCATGTGGAATCTTCTAAATAATTATTTGGTTAATGGAAGTTTTGCGTCAGTCCAACTCGCCATGCCACCTTTTAAGACAGCAGCTTTGCTAAATCCTGCTTTGTGTAGGTTACTAGCCACTTTTTTGGCACTCATGCCCATTTCACATACCACAATAATGGGTTGTGTTTTGTGTTTTTCAAGTTTGTTAAAGTTGGCTGCGTCAATTTCTTCTTTCTTTAATTGTCTAGCACCCAGAATGTGTCCCTTTTTAAAGACATCTGGTTTGCGAATATCTAAGATGATGGCATCTTCTTTATTCATTTTGAACGTTGTCTCAGTGGTATCGAGCAGCGTGTAAGGCGCTAACATTGGTGCAATGAAGCTGTAAATAAGTAGGATAACTAACCCTAACCAGATACCGGCAAGGAAGAAATTATCACTCGCAAATGCGATGAGCTGTTCCATGGAAACCTTTTTGTGTAGAAATAACTAAAGCGGTAGAGTATATCGCAATTACAATTTTTGACTAGTCCTGACATACGAAAGCTAAAAAATAGCAACATTTCGACGCCTTGTCTTTATAGCGACTCATAACAATGTTAAATTAGGACATTGATATTTTTTGTATTTGTTTGATTTGAGGACATTATGGGACAGGCTAAAAAAACCTTAGCATTATTAATTTTGGATGGTTGGGGATATCGTGAAAACCCCGAAAATAATGCGATCTTAGCCGCACACACTCCGGTTTTAGATGAACTGTGTAATACCTATCCTAACACATTGATTTCTGGGTCAGGACTTGATGTCGGTTTGCCTGAAGGCCAAATGGGTAACTCTGAAGTGGGTCACGTCAACCTTGGCGCCGGTCGGGTGGTGTATCAAGATTTCACCAAAATTACTAAAGCGATTGCAGATGGAGAATTTCAACACAATCCCGTCTTGGTTGAGTCGATTGATAAAGCGGTAACAGCAGGAAAAGCGGTACACCTCATGGGACTGTTATCGCCAGGTGGTGTCCACTCTCATGAAGACCATATTTTTGCTGCGATTGAACTAGCCGCACAACGCGGTGCGAAAGCGATATATTTACATGCTTTTTTGGATGGACGTGACACGCCACCTCGTTCAGCGCAAGCGAGTTTAGAAAAAGCAGACGCAGTGTTTGCACAATGCGGAGTTGGAAAAACGGCCACGTTAGTCGGTCGTTATTATGCCATGGATCGCGATAACCGCTGGGATCGAGTTGAGCCAGCATACCGTATGCTAACTGAAGGTGTCGCTCAGCACTCTGCGTCTTCAGCAGTTGAGGGCTTAAATGCTGCTTATGCGCGAGATGAAAATGACGAATTTGTCCAACCAACCGTGATTGGAGATCCCGTTGCCATGCAAGCGGGGGATGCCGTCATCTTCATGAATTTCCGTGCAGACCGCGCTCGTCAACTAGCACATACTTTCGTTGATGAGACGTTTACAGGCTTTGATCGTGGAACAGCTTTAGATTTATCTAGCTTTGTGATGTTGACTGAGTATGAGAGCAATCTCGATATACCGTGTGCCTATCCACCAGAGGAATTAAAAAATGTACTCGGTGATTGGTTGGCACAGCACGATAAAACGCAATTGCGGATCTCTGAGACTGAAAAATTTGCGCACGTTACATTCTTTTTCAGCGGCGGTAAAGAAGATGAGTATCCTGGTGAAAAACGCATCTTAATTCCCTCTCCTGATGTCGCAACGTATGATCTGCAACCTGAAATGAACTCCGAGTTGTTGACCGATAACCTTGTCGCTGCCATTGAATCTGGTGACTATGACGTGGTCATATGTAATTACCCCAACGGCGATATGGTTGGACATACTGGTAATTTTGATGCTGCCGTAAAAGCGTGTGAGGCAGTTGATAGAAGTATTGGTCGGGTTGTTGAGGCCTTACAAGCGCATGGTGGTGAGTGTTTAATTACAGCTGACCACGGGAATGCAGAACAAATGCAAGACCCCAACACCGGACAAGCGCACACGGCACATACCAGTGAGCCCGTGCCATTTATCTATGTAGGCCGACCTGCAACGTTCAGAACAGACGGGACCTTGAGTGATGTTGCACCGACTATGCTGCATTTACTTGGTATGGAACAACCTGCAGAGATGACTGGACAGCCTATTATGCGATTGTA
This sequence comes from Glaciecola sp., assembly GCA_040514355.1. GTDB lineage: Bacteria > Pseudomonadota > Gammaproteobacteria > Enterobacterales > Alteromonadaceae > Opacimonas. The sequence goes on along the minus strand of JBEVCF010000010.1, from coordinate 821 downwards.
GCCAATGCGCTATATATTCAGTGCTGTGTTTGTTAGCGTACTACTTGGACTAGCAGGTCCAAGTCGGTACGCTTGTGCAGCACAAAATGATGCAAAGCTGAAAGCACTACAATCGAATATTGCTACACTTCAAGCGCAAAAGGCAGCCAAGGAAAAGCGTCGTACTGAACTCTTCAGCCTACTGCAGCAACAAGAAAATGACATAGCCTCACTTGCGAAAGCATTAAATTTTACGCAGATCTCAATCAAAGCCAATCAATCTGAACAACAAGCCTTAACTCTGGAAGGTCAGCGTATAGCCGCAGAAATCATGCAACAACGCGAGGCACTAGCCGCGCAGATGCGTTCAGCATATGTTGCGGGGAACAATGACCTGACTAAAATGTTGTTTAATCAAGAGGTGGCTGGCGAGTTAGAACGGATGTTGACTTACTATCAGTACTTTTACGCGCAACGCAAAAGCAACATCGACCACTTCCAAAACCTCATTGCCTCACTAGCCGAAAACCAAGCACAGTTAGAGGTGAAACAAACCAAACTTAAAACCCTAGCTGCACGTCAAAGTCAACAAAGTGCAGCATTGGCAGCAGAACAACTTGAGCGTCAAGCACTGTTGAACGAACTGACCGCTGCAATCAAAGACGACGAAGCTAAACTGAACCAGTTAAAAGAGGATGAGGAGCGTTTATTAGCCGCGATTGCCAAAGCCAAAGCAGCTCTCAAACGTCAAAATGATGACGTCATTTTAGCAGGCTTATCCAACTTGCGAGGCCAGTTACTGGTTCCAGCGTCTGGGCAATTAAAGCGGTTGTTTGGTCAAC
>JBEVCF010000009.1:0-4260 GCA_040514355.1 Glaciecola sp. | reverse complement strand
GTAATAAACTTGTATTTCAGATCAGTTCTGACCGTGATCCGGGTGTGTTTTATTTATTTAATCGTGGCTTAGATGGGTCTCAGCCCAGTATCAGAGAGCTGGCAGTGGCTAAACGCGAGATTGACCCAGATATGATGGCGAAGATGACGCCAATTAAATTCACATCCCGCGACGGAGTTGAACTCAATGGCTACAAAGTACTGCCGATAACGGGTAAAGCACCTTATCCCATGGTGCAAATTATTCATGGTGGTCCCCATGGTCCTCGTGACTTTTGGGGCTGGAACCGTGAAGCTCAGTTCTTAGCATCACGTGGTTACGCCGTTGTTTCGGTGAACTTCCGAGGCTCGGGCGGCTATGGTAAGGCATTTGAAGAATCGGGCTATCTAGAATGGGGTGGCAAGATGATCAATGACATGACCGATGCAACGTTGTGGATGGTGGAAAACGGCTATGCAGATAAAGACCGTCTGTGTGTCTACGGTGGCTCCTATGGTGGCTATGGCACACTGCAAAGCCTAGTGCGTGAACCCGATTTGTATAAATGCGGTATCGGATATGTAGGGGTGTATGACTTGTTTGAAATGAAAAAAGCAGGTGATATTCCCAAACGTGAATCTGGACGTAAATTTTTAGATCGCGTGTTGGGTACGGATGACGCCCGTATGCGTGCGTTCTCTCCCGCCTTAAACGTTGAAAAAATCAAAGCTGACCTGTTTATTGCACATGGTAGTGATGACGTTAGGGTGCCGATGGAGCAATACGAATCATTGTCAAGTAATCTAAAACGCATAAATAAACCGTATATTTCAATGATCCGCGATGAGGGTCATGGTTATCAGTTAGATCAAAATAAGCGCGATTTTTATACGCAAATGGAACAATTTTTATCGCGTAACCTTAAGAACTAGTCTATGTTAATCGATTAAGCTAGCAATCTGTGTTGTCAACCTATTTATTTTAGTTGTTAACGGATTGTTAGCTTGATAAACCGCTGATCTTGTGTGATCATTAGCATGTTATGGGTATTTCAAATATTCATTATTCATCAAAATAACAATGTTTTTTAATCCTACTATTGTCTTAGCACAATAGTTATCAAACAAAACAAAATTGGTTGGGAATTATGTCCAAAATGAGCAAGAGAACTCTTATTGCCTCAACTGTTATCGGTGCATTTGCATTGAGCAGTGGCGTCGTCTCTGCAGATCCGTTGAATAATATTCACAAAGAAGAAGCAAAAATCTTCGCGGCTGCAAAAAAATCTCAAGATAAAATCAACTCGCTTTTTGAGCAAGCACAGGATTTATTGATCGAGTATCGTGCTGTCGTTGATGAAACTGAAAACTTAAAAGTATACAACGATTATGTTGCAAGCTTGGTAGCAGACCAAGAGCGCAACATTGCTTCTTTACAACGTCAGATTGATTCAATCGAAGAAACCAAGCAGGGCATCGTGCCTCTAATGTTCCGCATGATTGACTCACTTGAGCAATTCATTAACTTGGACGTGCCGATCAATTTAGAAGAACGTCTGGCTCGTGTTGACCGTTTACGCGATGTCATGTCTAACTCAAATGTCACGGTTTCTGAGCAGTTCCGTCAAGTCATCGAAGCATATCAAATTGAAAACGAATACGGCACGCGTATCCAATCTTACCAAGGTGAGATTGACAATGCCGGTACTGTGGTCAAAGTTGACTTCTTCAACTTAGGTCGTACAGCGTTACTTGCGCTTTCTCTTGATCAGAAAAACGCATGGGTATGGAATAACGAAGAGCGTAAATGGGAGAGCTTAGGTTCTGAATACCTAGATTCTGTTATTACAGCGGTGCGTATGGCACAAAACCTTGTTCCAGCTGATTTGATTAAATTACCAATTCGAGCAGCTAAGGCGGAGTAATAATAATGAAAACAATGATGAAAACGCTTTTAACTGCAGCATCAATTGCAGTGTTATCTTTTTCAGTGCAGGCTCAAGAAGCAAAAACACTGGAACAATTACTTGAACAAGTTAAACAAAACCGTGTATCAGAAGCGAAAGTCAACGCAGCGCGTGAGCAAGAGTTTCTAGCTGCGCGTGCCGACAAGCAAGCTTTGTTAAACAAAGCTAAGCGTGATCTTAAAGCAGAGCAAGACCGCGGTGATCGTTTAGCGAAACGCTTTGCAGACAACGAAGTGACGTTGGCTGAAAAGGCGATTGAACTTGACCAAGCTACGGGTACTTTGGGTGAAATGTTTGGTGTAGTACGTCAGGCTTCTTCTGAAGCGTACGGTCGTATCTCTACATCTATTGTATCAGCTGAATTCCCAGGTCGTGATGATTTCTTAGCGCGTATGTCAGAAGAATCAAAAGGTCTTCCTGATATTCGTGAACTAGAAGATCTGTGGTTCGCATTACAAACTGAGATGACAGAATCTGGTCGTGTGTCTAAATTTACGACTGAAGTCGTCAGCCTTGACGGTGGTTCAGCAACACAAACTGTTACGCGTATCGGTACATTTAACTTGATCAGTGATCAAGGTTACTTAGTGTATGACGATGCAAATGACCAAGTGATCCCACTAGGTCGTCAACCAGATGGTTACATTGTATCTTCAGCAGCCGATATCCAAGCAGCAACTTCAGGTATCGTACCTGTCTATGTTGACCCTTCACGTGGCGCTATTTTAGGTCTATTGAAGCAAAAAGCGACATTATCTGAGCGTTATCACGCAGGTGGTATCGTCGGTTACATCATCACGGTTATGTTAATCATTGGTCTATTGATTGGTGTGTACAAATTAATCAGCTTGTTCCTTATCGGTGGTAAGATCAAAACTCAGCTGGCCAGTGTGGGTAACCCATCAAATAGTAACCCGCTAGGTCGTATCTTAAACGTGTATGCTGAAAACAAATCAGCGGATACCGAGAACCTTGAATTGAAACTAGATGAGGCAATTCTACGTGAATTACCAAGCATTGAATCTGGTATCAATATCATCAAGATCTTTGCAGCCATTGCGCCGTTATTAGGTCTATTGGGTACAGTATTAGGTATGATCGCTACCTTCCAGCAAATCACGTTGTTTGGTACAGGTGACCCACGTATCATGGCTGGTTCTATTTCAATGGCACTTGTGACTACAGCACAGGGTATCATTGCAGCATTACCTCTTATTCTTACACACAGCATCGTTGCAGCACGTAGCAAATCAATTGTACACGTTCTAGACGAGCAGACTGCGGGTATTATTGCAACTCACGCAGAGTCGGAGAAAGCGTAATATGTTTGGCCTGATTGGATTATGGGAATCTGTCAGGGACTTTATCGCTACTGGCGGTGACGTATTGTATTTCGTTGCCGCTGCGCTCTTCCTTATGTGGGTGTTAATGATAGAGCGTTACTGGTATATCACGTCGGTATTCCCGAAAGTACGAAGCGATATTATCGCTAAGTGGGATGCACGAGCTGATACTACTTCATGGTATGCGCATAGAATCCGTGATACTTGGATTTCAGAAGCGTCAGACGCGCTTAACGCACGTATGTTAATTATCAGAACGTTAGTGGCCATGTGTCCATTAATTGGATTGCTAGGTACGGTTACCGGTATGATTACGGTTTTCGAAACAATGGCAACCCAGGGTACAGGTAACGCACGTTTGATGGCGGCAGGTATATCGATGGCGACAATCCCGACGATGGCGGGAATGGTTGCAGCACTATCTGGTTTATTTGTTAGTTCACGACTAGAAGCGAAAGCAAAATTAGCACGTGAAAAACTGGTAGATAGTCTGCCTCATCACTAGAGAGAGGAAATTATGGCTCGTAAAGTCAGAACTGAAGAAGAAGATGCAGCGATCGATATGACGCCGATGCTTGATATCGTATTTATCATGCTGATCTTCTTTATCGTGACGACAGTGTTTGTAAAAGAAGCGGGTATTGAGGTAAACAAACCTGAAGCATCAGAAGCGTTTATGCCTAAAAATGCCAATATCTTTATCGCAATCACTGATGACGGCGATGTATGGTTAGACAAACGCCAAGTGGCGGTTGACTCTGTCCGTGCAAATATCGAACGTCTGTTAACCGAACAGCCAACTGATTACGTTATTATCCAAGCTGATGTCAAATCAAAGCATGGTGTAGTCGTAAAAGTTATGGATCAAGTCAAAGACGCAGGTGTTGACAAGATCTCAGTAGCAACAAGAGGATAGAACGATGGTACGATTTATTGTTTCTATTTTTGCAGGTGCCGCAGTTGCGTTTACCT
>JBEVCF010000008.1:0-4267 GCA_040514355.1 Glaciecola sp. | reverse complement strand
AGGTGACAGTTATAACTCCTTACTTAGCTCAACCAGGAACTCAAATGTATGTTGAGGGCTTCAAAAATGAAGCATCTAAAAAAGGTTGGGATTTAAATATTATAGATACAAAAGGAGATGTAGCAGAAGTTATTAGTAGAATTGAAGATGCTGTAAATCAAAAAGTTGATGGAATTGTTATTAACGTTGATCCATCACAAATTGCAGCAGGATTAGAAGTAGCAGCTGCTGCGAATATACCTGTTGTTGGTATGGACTCAGGTGCTGACCCTCTTCTTGTGACCAATGTCACTTCAAACGGGTATGCAATGGCTGCAGAAACATCTGTGTATGTAGCAAATAGGATAGAAGGAAAAGGAAATGTAGTAATGTTTGTTTTTGATGCCTTTCCTCCTGTTCAAATTAGAGGCGTAATAGCTGATGCAGTATTTGGTAACTTTCCAGATATTAATGTTATGGATCGCATCACACCAGACGTTCAAGATGGTGGTATAGCTGATAGTCGAGCAAAAATGGAAGCACTTCTTGCTGCAAATCCAGAAGCTGGATCAATTGCTGCTGTTTGGGCAGCATGGGATCAACCAGCAATTGGAGCTATGCAAGCTATTGAAGCAGCAGGCAGAAGCAATGAAGGAATTGTAATTGTTGGAATTGATGCAAATCCTCAAGCAAGAGATGCTATTAGTCAAGGTGGTAACTTTGAAGCTTCTATCGCACAAGACTTTGTTGGTATTGGATCTGCAACAGCAAATGCAATTGGTAGAGCAATGAGTGGTGAGGAAATTAAATCCAAAGTCATTTATGTTCCAACCGTATTAATTACTAGTGCCAATGTTGGTGACTAATATTTTTTTTAATTATGCGCTAATTTATTAGCGCATAATTTTTCTTTTAACTTATAGAACAAGTTCTATAATAACGAAAACCATGGATAAGTACGAAATTAAAATGCACATTAATTGCGATTTAGGTGAAAGTTACGGTCATTACAACCTGCCGGGGGAACAAGCTTTATTGCACATGATAGACCAAGCAAACATTGCTTGTGGTTTTCATGCAGGTGATTTTAGTCATATCACACGCACGCTAAAAGGTGTAATTGAAGCGGGTGTCATGGTGGGTGCCCATCCGAGTTACCCTGACCGACAAGGCTTCGGACGCCGTAGTATGGACATGGAGCTGTCTGATGCTGCAGATATGGTGGTGTTTCAAGTGGCAACATTGGAAGGTTTGTGTCGATATCATGGTACGGTATTGCAATATGTCAAACCGCATGGTGCGTTGTATCACGATATGGTGAATAATACAGCACTGCGTTTTGCGGTGTTTGCAGCCATTGCTCGGTTTAGTCCAGCATTAGCGGTCGTATTACCTGCGGGTCCTTGGGCCAAAACCCTAGCGCATGATGCTGAGAGTTTTGGGTTAACCCTTTGGTTTGAGGTATTTGCGGATCGGGCTTATGCTGCAGATGGGCAGTTAGTATCGCGCTCACAGGCAGGTGCTGTGCTTGATCGCGCGCAGTGTTTGGCACAAGCAAAACAGCTAATCACTGAGCAATCGGTGACCACTATCACAGGCACTATATTGCCCATGGATGCCGATACCTTGTGTGTCCATGGCGATACGCCAGATGCACTTGCAATGGTCAAAGATATTGTCTCGCTGTGTCCCAGATAAGCTATGATCTCGAATGGTTAAGCGAAGATAGTTGGTGCTTAACCCCCTCGAACCAAGCTGAACTAACTTGGATTACCCAGTCTTTACAGCATGCGCGTTGGTCGGGTATTCGCAATGTCACAGCGTGTTTCTCACATATTTTGTTAGATACAACAGATGCTGTTGACCCTTGGGTTTTCCCCCAGCAACTCCGAACATTACTGCTGGATCTAAAATCACAGTCTGCTCAGCAGCAGCCAGTGCTCAAGCAAACTCATCAATTGTGTGTGGATTTTGCGCAAGGCTCTGATCTTGAAGACGTACTTATACATTGTGGTATGACAAAACATGTATTTATTGAAGCACTGACACAGGCACCCTTACAGGTATTGGTGAATGGGTTTGCTCCTGGTTTTTCATATATTGGTCATTTGCCCTCCGCATTACATGTGCCGCGCCGATCCTCACCCCGTAAGGCCGTTCCTGCTGGTAGCGTAGCAATTGCGGATAAATACGTTGCTATTTACCCCCAGGTTTCTCCTGGTGGATGGCACATTATTGGACATTGCACACAAAACTTGTTTGCTATAGACCGTATGCCGCCCAACCGTTTACAAGTTGGTGATATAGTCCAATTTGTGGAGAAAAAGCATGAGTATTGAATGGCTTGATATGACGTTGCCCCCGGTGGTTGTGGATGAAAGGCGTGCTTATGTTGGGGCTTTTGGCGTAACGTTAGCCGGACCGATGGACCCCTTTGCTTACTTTGCTAATCAGCAAATTCTAAACAACACCAACACAACGTCTGTATTGGAGTGTGTTGGTCCTTTGTCATTTAAATGCACCCAAGCACAACACTTTGCGGTAACGGGCGGATTTGCGAAAATCCTAGTGAACCAAACACCCGTTGCGGCGCTCTTTTCGGTACGAGCAGGCGACCGCGTCGAAATCTTACCTCATGCATATCGATTGCGCTTTTATATAGGCTGCAAAGGTGGCTTTGATACACCGCAGGTTTTCGACTCACAAGGACATGTTCAGCGCGAGGGTTTTGGTGGTATACACAATGATGGGCGAGGACTGGATACTACAGTACCCACAGCATATTCACGCCATCATGGTGTCATCCAGGTCAAAGAGTTAGAAAAAATGCATATATGGCAAGCGCGTTTAGATTGGGTCTATCGCGATTTGCATTGCATACCATTTATACCAGCTTGCCAGTGGACTGAATTAACTACAGTACAACAACACTGTTTGTCTTCGTATGCGTTTCAGGTAAGCCCTGATTCTAATCGAATGGGAATACGTATGGGGGCGCAAGCGTTATTAGCGCATGATATGACGTTGGCAAACTCTCAAGTAGTTGCACTTGGTAGCATACAAATCACACCACAAGGAGAAGCGATAGTGATGATGAACGACAAACAAACGATGGGTGGCTACCCTGTAGCTGGAATCGTTAGTAAAATGGGACGAGCGAGATTAGCGCAACACCAACCATTAAACGCGGTGCGATTTAAACAAGTGAGTGTGGAAAATGCATACGCGCAAACAACGTTGTTTAAGCGCTTAAGTGTCAGATGATTGATCGCAGTTGACGTCATTACATTCGCCGTACATGTACAATGAATGATGAGTCAATGTCATATTATTTTCAGAAGCCACTTCTTCTTGGCGTCGTTCGATCAAGGGGTCTTCAAATTCTACAACTTTGCCACAGCGAAGGCACACTAGATGGTCATGGTGTTCTTTTTGGCTGATTTCGAATACGGATTTACCACCTTCAAAGTGATGGCGGCTCAAAATACCCGCGTCGTCAAACTGGTTGAGTACCCGGTATACTGTTGCCAGACCAATATCTTCACCCTGCTCAAGTAAAATTTTGTAGACGTCTTCCGCGCTGATGTGTTGGTTATCAGGTTGTTGTAGTATGGCTAGGATCTTTAGTCTAGGAAGCGTAACTTTTAAACCTGCTTTTTTTAATTCTTTATTATGATCCATACGCTTACTATTTTGTTTATGTTCACTTCTTGATTATAAGGAAAATTAAGCAGATTGAACAGTATTTATTCTAGGCCTTATTAGCTAAAAATATATACTGTTCGCTCAGCAGATATGACAGACTAGCTCAATTCCGCAAGACACATTTCTTCTTTAATTTGGGCACACCAGGCTTTGACGCGTTCTTCTGTTAGCTCTGGCTGGCGGTCTTCGTCAATACCCAAACCTACGAAATGCTCGTCATCAGCAAGGCCTTTTGATGCTTCAAAGTCGTAACCTTCAGTCGACCACTGCCCGATAAGTATGGCGCCTTTTGCTTCCACAATATCGCGTACCATACCCATAGCATCGAGAAAGTACTCTGCGTAGTCCTCTTGGTCGCCACAGCCAAAAATAGCGACTAATTTATCGGTAAAATCAATTTCTTCTAACTCAGGGAAGAAATCATCCCAATCGCATTGGGCTTCACCGTAATACCAAGTAGGGATCCCGAATAAAAGTAAATCATATTCGGCAATGGCTTCTTTGGTACTCTTGGCAATATCATGTACGTCGATCAAAGACTTACCTAACTCCTTTTGGATCATCTTTGCGATATGTTCAGTAT
>JBEVCF010000007.1:0-660 GCA_040514355.1 Glaciecola sp. | reverse complement strand
ATGGAACGGCCAGTCAGGTGTGCTTCTACTTTTTCAGCTAATAAACCGTTAAATGGCGCAGCGATCCAGTTCGCCAGTGTGCCAAAAATAAGCGCAAAAATGAGCAATACCGAGATCACGGCAATGGGCCACAGAACGAAGACTAACCCTTCTTTGATAAAGCCCAACCAGTCAGGGACGAGGTCGATGATGTAGGCGATATAGTAAGTTAACTCTCCAAACAGATAGTAAAACGCACTAATGAATAACACTAAATTAATCGCCAAAGGCACGAGTACAAAACTGCGCAAGCCCTTTGTGTTAATCAAACTAAAACCCTGCAGAAAATAATCAATTCCCGAACGCTGCATCATAAATTCATTTATTTTGTTACATTGGAATAGGATATCATTTTCTAGCTGAAGACGGGGTGGCCAATTGTTACGGAATTTGTCGAGCACCTATCTAAAGGCCATATAATTTGCGTGTTTTGCTGATTATTGATACATTCTTGATACGGCAAAAATAATAATAAATGTCATGCGCCTCAAGCGAATTAAGCTAGCTGGTTTTAAATCATTTGTGGACCCCACGTCAATTTCATTTCCTGGCGAAATGACCGCAATAGTAGGGCCTAATGGCTGTGGCAAATCCAATGTTATTGATGCAGTCCGTTGGGTG
>JBEVCF010000006.1:8097-13145 GCA_040514355.1 Glaciecola sp. | reverse complement strand
CTGTAGAAATGAGATCAGCGGCGGATTTGATCAGGGTTTCATGGATATCTTCGGTGCGGATCCCATTATAAAACTGGATGTGAGCTTTGATTTCAACCTGAGAAACAGAAACGTTGTGGAGGTCTTTGGCTGCCCATGTAATGACTTTGTGAATTTTATCTAGGTCAATGGGTTCTTGTTCGCCATTGCGTTTGGTAACTAGCAGTTGCTTATTCATGATTATGTGCCGATTTTTTAGTTATAGTGTGCAAATAACACAACCCGTTCTTGGGGTTAGTTAACATCATGCCTCTTGTGATTCGCGTCGGTTCTCTCAAGAAGTTAAGCACAAGATAATGTGGTTTTTGTTGTAATGCAACCACTAGATATGGTGTTTTACTGATTAAAAAATGTGCGGTTTTTGAGTGGAGGAGAATACAGGCTAGGCAGAATGCTGTACGTATGAATTCTACCTAAGCCAGAAGCCCTTAAAAAACGTTAGAAAAAAAATATTATATTTTCTTATTTAGTTAGAAGAACACGATATATAGAGATAATTCTGAACAAAGGCACAAGATGTAGTGGTGAGTTTGTGTGCTATTGTCAGTCACGAAACTAAGGCTTACGGCAAGTAATGATGTAATTGACATCAATATTTTTATCCGATAAGTAATACTGGCACTGCAGCGGGTGATAATGTAAGCCTGTACAGTGTTCGATAATGAGGTCGGTTTGGTCAATCATACGCATCAATTCTGAAGGTTTAATAAACTTGCTGTAGTCATGCGTGCCTTTGGGTACCATCTTGAGCAGGTACTCCGCGCCTAAAATAGCCATCAGATAACTTTTAGGGTTCCGATTGAGTGTTGAAAAAAACACTTTACCACCTGATTTGACCAATGCAGCGGCGCTGTTAACGATTGAAGCAGGTTCAGGCACGTGTTCTAACATTTCTAAACATGTGACGATATCGAATGGTTCGGGCGTATTGGCGGCTTTATCTTCAGCACTGATACACTCGTAATTTGCCTTTAGTCCGGACTCAAGCCCATGCAATCTTGCGACTTCCAGCGACGCTTCAGCCAAGTCAATTCCGGTCACTGATGCACCTCTAGCAACCATAGCTTCTGCCAAAATACCGCCACCACAACCAATGTCGAGTAGCGTTTTACCGGTTAAGCCACCTATACTTTGGCATGCATCATTAATGTAGTCACTCCGCAAAGGGTTAATTTGGTGCAGCGGTTTAAACTCGCCATCCAGGTCCCACCATTTGGCAGCTAATTCTGAAAATTTTGCGAGTTCTGATTGATCTACGTTCACCGGTACTTCCTTTATCAATATCTATAAAAAGATTGCAAAATACTATCATAGCATTGAATGTGTAAAAGTGGCATCACTAGGAAAAATCATACTGTTGAGTACATACGGTTATTTAGGATGATTCTGTCAAACTACAATTTGTACATTATTTAAGCGATAGAGGGAAATTAATTGGCTTTTTAGCTTATTTGAGGCATCTTTAGTGTTATACTACTAGGTGAGTATAGACCCATAATAAAAATGCTTAGCGTTGGATTCTCGCCCAACTAGCAAAATATAGAATCAAAAACAGCAAAGCGAAGAACTAAAACAAGGGAAAAGGCAGTTTATGACTGAGCGCGCCAAAGAAATATTACCGATTAATATCGAAGAAGAGCTCAAGAATTCGTATCTTGATTACGCTATGAGTGTGATTGTAGGCCGAGCGCTTCCAGATGTTAGGGACGGCCTAAAACCAGTGCATCGCCGCGTTTTATTCGCGATGAATGAGCTCAAGAACGATTTCAATAAACCATACAAAAAATCTGCGCGTGTCGTCGGTGATGTGATCGGTAAATACCACCCACATGGTGACTCAGCAGTATATGATACAATTGTGCGGATGGCGCAGCCGTTTTCACTTCGTTACATGCTGGTTGATGGTCAAGGCAACTTTGGTTCAGTTGACGGTGATTCTGCCGCAGCAATGCGTTACACCGAAGTGCGTATGGCTAAAATCAGTCATGAGTTATTAGCTGACCTCGATAAGGAAACGGTTAACTTTGTACCTAATTATGATGGTACAGAGAAGATTCCAGAAGTCTTACCTACTAAAGTACCTAATTTGCTGGTAAATGGTTCGTCTGGTATTGCCGTTGGTATGGCCACTAATATTCCGCCTCATAACTTAACCGAAGTGATTAATGGCTGTGTCGCGCTGATTGAAAATCCTGCCTGTACCATTGAAGAACTGATTGAACATATTCCTGGTCCTGATTTCCCAACAGCTGCTTTGATCAGCGGACGCAAAGGCATTGAAGATGCATATCGCACTGGTCGTGGTAAGATCTATTTGCGGGCCCGCGCTGAGATCGAGACGGAGGATAATGGCAAAGAGACCATCATCATTCATGAGATACCTTATCAGGTAAATAAAGCGCGCTTGATTGAAAAAATCGCAGAGTTAGTGAAAGAAAAACGCATTGAAGGTGTTTCTGCCCTGCGTGATGAGTCCGACAAAGACGGTATGCGTATCGTTATTGAAGTCAAACGCAATGAATCAGCAGAAGTCCTGCTCAATCACTTGTACGCGAACACTCAACTGCAAACGGTATTCGGTATCAACATGGTGGCCTTGGATAATAACCAGCCACGTGTATTCAACTTAAAAGAGTGTTTAGAAGCTTTTATTCTGCATCGTCGTGAAGTGGTCACTCGACGAACGGTATTTGAGTTGCGCAAAGCCCGAGAACGCGCGCACATCCTAGAAGGTTTAGCCATTGCGCTAGCCAATATTGACCCCATTATTGAATTGATTAAAGCGTCACCTACACCCAGTGAAGCGAAACAGGCATTAACTGGACAAGGCTGGGCCCTCGGTGACGTGGCCGAAATGCTTGAACGAGCCGGGAATGACGCCGCACGTCCGGATTGGCTCGAACCGGAGTTTGGGATCCGTGATGGCTTGTATTATCTGACGGAACAACAAGCTCAAGCAATCCTTGATTTACGTCTACACAAATTAACGGGTCTAGAGCACGATAAGATCCTCGCTGAGTACAAAGAACTGCTAGATGTGATTGCTGAATTATTGCACATACTTGCTAGTTCTGAGCGATTGATGGAAGTCATTCGTGAGGAGTTAGAAGCGATTCGCGATGAATTTGGCGATGAGCGACGTACCGAAATTACGGCTGCAAGTCATGATATTGATATCGAAGACTTAATTGAACAAGAGGATGTCGTTGTCACCTTATCACGAGAGGGATACGTCAAATATCAAAAATTATCTGATTACGAAGCCCAGCGTCGTGGTGGGAAAGGTAAGTCTGCAACGAAGATGAAAGATGAAGATTTCATCGAAAAGCTGCTGGTTGCCAACACGCATGACCATATTCTGTGCTTCTCTACCCGTGGGCGCTTGTATTGGCTGAAGGTCTATCAATTACCACTGGCCAGCCGCAACGCACGAGGCCGTCCGATTGTCAATATTCTGCCTTTGGAAGAAGGTGAGCGCATTACTGCTATTTTACCAATTCAAGAATTCGTTGAAGGTAAATATGTATTTATGGCTACAGCCAACGGTACGGTTAAGAAAACAGAATTAACGCAGTACTCTCGTCCACGTGCTAACGGTATTATTGCAGTCAACCTTAATGACGGGGATGAATTGATAGGTGTGGATTTGACCCATTCAGATTCTGAGATCATGTTATTCTCTGACGCTGGTAAAGTTGTGCGCTTCCATGAAGACCAAGTGCGTCCAATGGGCAGAACCGCTACAGGTGTGAGAGGTATTCGTTTAGAAGACGGCCAACGTGTTGTCTCATTAATCGTACCTGAAGGTGAGGGAGCCATTTTAACGGCCACCGCTAATGGTTATGGTAAACGTACCATTATTAGCGAATATCCAGCTAAATCTCGTGCTACCAAAGGCGTCGTTTCAATTAAGGTTTCTGAAAGAAATGGTCCTGTAGTGGGTGCGGTGCAAGTGAATGAAGTTGATGAAATCATGTTGATTTCCGACCAAGGTACATTAGTACGTACTCGCGCAAACGAGGTCTCGACGGTAGGCCGTAACACCCAAGGTGTCACGCTCATTAGAACGGGTGAAAATGAACATGTAGTGGGTTTGCAGCGTATCGATGAAATTGATGAAGAAGACATTGATAACGAGGCTGAAGGTGAAGAAGCAGTGGTATCTGCTGAAACGCCAGCTATGGATTCATCAAACAACACTGATGATACCAGCGAAAGCGAATAAACATTACAGCATGATACTGATGTAAGATGTGTGGGCGATGTGTGCTGTGGTAGCATGCATCGCTTTTTTAATTTTTTGATTGTTAGGAAACATAGTGCAACACTTTAATTTTTGTGCCGGTCCGGCAATGTTACCCGAAGCGGTAATGCAACAAGCGCAAGCAGAACTGGTTAATTGGCAAGATTCTGGTTCGTCAGTAATGGAAATCAGTCACCGTAGCCAACCGTTTATTGATGTAGCAGCGCAAGCTGAACAAGATCTACGTGACTTATTGCATGTGCCTGACAACTATAAAGTATTGTTTTTGCAAGGCGGGGGACGAGGTCAGTTTGCCGCGGTGCCTTTAAACATTGCACGCCCAGACCAATATTCTCTGCATTTACAAACAGGCTCTTGGTCAAAAGGTGCTGTCGCTGAAGCCGCAAAATATACCCACACCCATGTTGTTGCTAAAGATACAGTGAATGATGTGGGTCAACGTATTATTCCAAGTATCGATACTTGGGACTTACCCGAAAGTATCCGTGACCAAGTGGCCTACTTACATTACTGTCCCAATGAAACCGTTGATGGAGTAGCACTACACACACCACCCAAAATAGAGGGGGTTGATCTCGTAGCTGATATGTCCTCGAATATTTTATCGACGCCCATTAATGTTGCAGACTATGCGGTGATTTATGCAGGTGCTCAAAAAAATATTGGACCATCGGGTTTGGCCGTAGTGATTGTCCGTGAAGATTTGCTAGGCAAGTCACAAACTGGCACACCGTCGTTTATTGAC
>JBEVCF010000006.1:7246-8087 GCA_040514355.1 Glaciecola sp. | reverse complement strand
ACTACACCTTGGCCGCAGAAAACGACTCTATGTATAACACCCCACCTACGTACTCTTGGTATTTAGCAGGGTTGGTCTTCAAATGGCTCAAAGCGCAAGGCGGTGTTGAAGCAATGCAGGCCAAGAATGAAGCCAAAGCCGCTTATTTGTATCAATGCATTGATGAGTTAGACTTTTACCACAATAATGTTGCGCCTGAGTTTCGTTCTATTATGAACGTGCCGTTTACACTGGCGAATAGTGACTTGGACAAACAATTTTTGGCCGAGGCAGAAGCGGCTGGACTTCATGCCCTAAAAGGGCATCGTTCAGTGGGCGGGATGCGAGCTAGTATTTATAACGCCATGCCAATGGCAGGTGTTGAAGCACTGGTTTCATTTATGCGTCAATTTGCACAGCAACACGGGTGATCAGTATGGAACAGCTAACTTTACAACCGATTGCGAAGATTTCAGGTTCTGTCAATGTGCCTGGCTCCAAAAGTTTATCTAACCGTGCATTGTTGCTGGCAGCCTTAGCCAAAGGTACCACAGTACTGACCAACTTGTTAGACAGTGATGACATCCGCCACATGCTAAATGCCTTATCTGCACTGGGTATCGACTACGAACTATCCGATGATAAAACGCGTTGTGTTGTGCAGGGTAATGGTGGGGTTTTTACCCAGCAACCTGCAGAACCTTTGTTTTTGGGTAATGCCGGGACTGCGATGCGCCCTTTGTGTGCCGTGTTAGCGACGTCGCCGATCCGCACAACCCTTACCGGTGAACCGCGGATGAAAGAGCGTCCTATTGGCGATCTAGTGGATGCTTTAGCAGGGATTGATAGCCATATTGAATAT
>JBEVCF010000006.1:3604-7236 GCA_040514355.1 Glaciecola sp. | reverse complement strand
ACCCAGGTTATCCCGCTTTAGATATTCACGGTCGTGTTTTAGCTGGTGGCGAATTAACGGTAGATGGGTCCGTTTCCTCACAATTTTTAACGGCTTTGTTGATGGCTGCGCCTTTATTCACAGGTGATTCAACGATTGCGATAAAAGGTGAGTTAGTCTCCAAACCTTACATCGAAATTACCATTGATATTATGCAAAAGTTCGGCGTAGAGGTTACGCATAACCAATATGAGTCCTTCTTTATCAAGGGTAATCAAGTTTATACCGCACCTAGCGAATACATGGTAGAGGGAGATGCATCTTCAGCGTCTTACTTTTTAGCAGCGGCTGCAATCAAAGGCGGTACGGTGACCGTGACCGGGGTAGGCAGTGCTTCTGTCCAAGGCGATGTGAAGTTTGCTGAAGTACTCAAAGCAATGGGAGCGCAGGTTGAATATGCGCCAAATGCAATAACCGTCACAGGTGGTGCATTGAGCGCAGTGGATATGGATATGAACCACATACCCGATGCGGCCATGACGATTGCGACTACGGCGTTGTTTGCGCAAGGGACGACTGCGATCCGCAATATCTACAATTGGCGAGTGAAAGAGACGGATCGCTTGCATGCCATGGCAACTGAATTGCGCAAGGTCGGCGCGACAGTGGTAGAAGGGGAAGATTTTATTGAAGTCACACCGCCTAAACAGATCCAGCATGCCCAGATTGATACCTATGACGATCACCGCGTGGCGATGTGTTTTTCGCTAGTTGCTTTATCTGACACGCCGGTTACGATTAATGATCCGAAGTGTACGGCAAAAACGTTCCCTGATTATTTCGAACGATTTGCCAGTATTTCTCATACTTAGTCGTGTTTTTATGTAAAGAGGGCGAACAGAATTGTTATTTGACGTAAGGGGCGTATAATACGCCCCTTAAAATTTGAAGAACAAAGAAGTGAGTCATGCAATCGTTTCCAGTAGTAACAATTGATGGTCCAAGTGGTGCAGGGAAAGGTACGTTAAGTGCACTTGTAGCTGAATATTTACAATGGCACTTTTTAGACAGTGGCGCCATTTATCGTGTGTTAGCCACAGCCTGTGTGCATCACAACATTGATTTAAGTGATGAAGAATCGATTATCCCTCTTGCCATTTCTCTTGATGTAGCCTTCCCAACAGTCGATGGCCATACTCGAGTAATCTTAGAAGGTGAAGATGTCACGGACTCTATTCGGACCGAAGTTGTCGGCGCGAATGCATCGAAGGTGGCCGCCTTTCCTGGTGTGCGCGAGGCTTTGTTGCGCCGTCAACGGTCTTTCTCTCAAGCACCTGGCTTAGTAGCTGATGGCCGTGACATGGGGACAGTTGTGTTCCCGCGTGCACAAGCTAAAATATTCCTAACTGCTTCTGCACAGGCAAGAGCGGAAAGACGCTACAAGCAGTTGAAAGAAAAGGGCCATGATGTTAATATTGCGCGCCTTTTAGCCGATATTCAGGCTAGAGATGAGCGAGATACTAATCGTTCGACAGCACCCTTAGTGGCTGCAGATGATGCTTTGGTACTCGACTCAAGTGATTTATCTATAGAAGATGTGTTTGTACAAGCAAAAGCGTTTTTGAATAGTAAGCAGGTTCAACCTGCATAAAACCGTTCGTATATGGATGTATGAACTTTCAACCATAACCCCTCTAATCTTGGATGATTAGCGGATTTATATAAAAGACTTAGATTATTAATATGTCAGAAAATTTTGCACAGCTTTTTGAAGAAAGCTTACAACAGTTAGAAACTCGTCCAGGTGCCATCGTTCGCGGTGAAATCGTATCAATCGAAAAAGATATCGTCTTAGTTGATGCGGGCCTTAAATCTGAAAGTGCTATTCCAGCAGATCAATTCAAAAACGCAGAAGGTGAACTAGAAGTCGCTGTTGGCGATTTTGTCGATGTTGCATTAGACGCAGTTGAAGATGGTTTCGGTGAAACAATTCTATCTCGTGAAAAAGCAAAACGTCACGAAGCGTGGGTTGAGCTAGAGAAAGCTTACGAAGAGAAAGCCACTATTAAAGGTTTGATCAACGGTAAAGTGAAAGGCGGTTTCACAGTAGAAATTAATACTGTTCGTGCTTTCCTTCCTGGTTCATTAGTAGACGTTCGCCCTGTACGCGAAACGACTCACCTTGAAGGTAAAGAATTAGAATTTAAAGTCATCAAGTTAGATGCTAAGCGTAACAACGTCGTTGTTTCTCGCCGTGCAGTTATCGAAGCGGAAAGCAGTGCTGAACGCGACGAGTTACTTGCTAACTTAGAAGAAGGCCATGAAGTTAAAGGTATCGTTAAGAACCTAACTGACTACGGTGCGTTCGTTGACTTAGGCGGCGTAGACGGTCTTCTTCACATCACGGATATGGCTTGGAAACGCGTTAAGCACCCGAGCGAAATCGTGAACGTTGGTGACGAAATCAACGTGAAAGTATTGAAGTTTGACAAAGAGAAGTCTCGCGTTTCTCTTGGTATGAAGCAAATGGGTAACGATCCATGGCAAGAAATTGCGGCTCGCTTCCCAGAAGGTCACCGTTTATCTGGTGCCGTTACTAACCTAACTGACTATGGTTGCTTCGTTGAAATCGAAGACGGTGTTGAAGGTCTAGTTCACGTTTCTGAAATGGATTGGACTAACAAAAACATCCACCCATCTAAAGTGGTTAACTTAGGTGATGTGGTTGAAGTAATGGTACTTGAGATTGACGAAGAGCGTCGTCGTATTTCTCTAGGTCTTAAGCAATGTATTGCTAACCCTTGGGAAGAGTTCGCGAAGTCATACAACAAGAATGACCGTGTTACTGGTAAGATCAAGTCAATCACTGACTTCGGTATCTTCATCGGTCTTGACGGCGGTATCGATGGCTTGGTTCACTTATCTGACATTTCTTGGAACAAGACGGGTGAAGAAGCCGTTCGTGAATACAAGAAAGGCGATGAAATCTCTGCTGTTGTCCTACAAGTCGACCCAGAGCGTGAGCGTATCTCTCTTGGCGTGAAGCAGATCGAAGAAGACCCATTCAACTCTTACCTAGGTCAATTCAGCAAGGGTGCTATCGTTACAGGTACTGTGTCTGCTGTTGATGCGAAAGGTGTTACTGTTGCTTTAGCTGAAGAAGTTGAAGGTTACATCCGTGTGGCTGATTTATCTCGTGACCGTATCGAGGATGCATCAGAAGTCGTTAATGTTGGTGACAGCATCGAAGCGAAATTAACGGGTGTTGATCGTAAGAACCGTACTGTTAGCCTTTCTGTGAAAGCGAAAGACCAAGCAGAAGAGAAAGAAGCACTTGATAAAGTGAATCAACAAGAAGAAGTTCAAGCTACTAATGCCATGGCAGAAGCGTTCAAGGCTGCTAAAGGCGATTAATAGTTAAGACTGATTTCTTAGAAAAAAATGAAGGTGTAACTGCAACACAACTTGCGTTACACCTTTTTTTCTGTAACTCTTAATATGTCATCATAATGAGATTACCCCATGACCAAATCAGAACTTATTGAACAACTTTCCCAGCCATTTTCTCATATGCAAGCTAGGGACGTAGAACTCGCCGTTAAAGAAATTTTAGAATTTATGGCGCAAACCTTACAAAAAGGTGAACGCATTGA
>JBEVCF010000006.1:0-3594 GCA_040514355.1 Glaciecola sp. | reverse complement strand
GTCGTAACCCTAAAACAGGGGCTGCAGTTCAGCTAGAAGGTAAGTTTGTCCCGCATTTTAAGCCGGGTAAAGAATTACGCGACCGTGTAGATTTATAATTAAATAAACGACAATAAGGATGTTTGAGTGCGAGGTTTAATTTCGTTTTTACTACTACTATTGGTGTTAATCTTTGCCATCGTTATTGGTTCGCGTAATCAAGACGTGATTACGATTAACTACCTTATTGCCCAGTCTGATTTACGCACATCTACTCTGATGGCTATTACCTTGGGATTAGGTGTTTTGATTGGCATGTTAACCATGTTCAGCGGTTGGTTAAAACTCACATGGCAGGTAAGCCAGTTAAAAAGCCAAATAAAAAAATTAGCTAAAGAAGAATAACGATTATGCGAGAGCTTTTGTTCTTGTTACTCCCCATTGCTGTTTGGTACGGTTGGATCATGGGTAGAAACAGCGTCAGGAATGCCCAGCGCAAACAATCTAGCATCCTATCCAAACACTATTACAAAGGCTTAAATTTCCTCCTGTCCGATCAACCCGACAAGGCGGTTGATACGTTAATCAAAATGATATCTTTGAATAACGATACGGTTGAGACCCATATTGCTATGGGCAACTTTTTCCGGCATCGCGGTGAGTTAGATCGGGCGATAAGGATCCATCAGAACTTGGTGTCACGCGACGAGCTCCAAGGCTCACAACGCGAAAATGCATTAGCTGAACTCGGTAAGGATTACATGCTTGCCGGCTTTTTGGAGCGCGCTGAAAATGCATATATTAAATTACTCGACAGTGATAAACATCGCATTTCCGCCCAAACGCATTTGTTTGAAATCTATCAAACAACTAAGGAATGGGATAAAGCGATAGAGCTAGCTGAGAGGATGTTGTCAGTTGGCGCACAAGAGCCTCATATAAAATTGCAATTGAGTCATTTCTATTGTGAAAAAGCACAAAAAATTATCAAATCTAATGATTTTTCAGCTGCTTATCCATATTTGCGCAAAGCTATTGAAGTAGACTCCCATGCTGTTCGACCATGGTTGATGTTAGGGCGGGTGTATCTGGAGCAAGAAGAATACCGCAAGGCTATGGATGCGCTCAATGAAGTGCCAGAACGCGACTTATCTTGGTTCTCTGAAGCCGTGCCATTACTAGAACAGGCCGCGTCAGCATTAAACGATGATACTTTGCTCATAAAAAGTATTGAACCTCATTGGCAAGTTTGTGCAACGTCTTATTTAGCCAAGGTGAAAATCTTAGCCAAACGTGAAAATGCAGAGGTTGCAAGCACAACACTGCTGGAGCAACTTAAGAAAACGCCAACCATGCGTGGTTTCAAAACATTATTGGGTTTGTATATTGAACAAAATACCCAATCCAATGACGAAATCCAAGAAAGTCTCACTTTGTTGAGTAAGTTGGTAGAAGAACAAATTAAACAAAGACCCAAATACCGCTGCACCAATTGTGGTTTCTCTGGGCGCCAAATCTATTGGCTGTGCCCTTCGTGTAAGCATTGGAGTTTGGTCAAACCAATTAAAGGTTTAGATGGAGAATAGTATGTCCAGCCCTAATCAATCTCCCGATCCCAAAGTAGTTGTCGCCTGTGACTTTGATAATCTTAGTACCTTGGAGCGTTTTGTGGATAGTGTGGATCCCGCTTTGTGTAAACTCAAGATTGGTAAAGAACTATTTACCTATTTTGGTCCACAAGCAGTAAAACCTCTTGTTAATAAAGGTTTTGATGTTTTTTTAGATCTAAAATTTCACGATATTCCCAACACAGTTGCCAAAGCGTGTTTAGCAGCAGCGGATTTGGGCGTTTGGATGATCAATGTACACGCCAGCGGGGGGGCTAAAATGATGTCTCATACGATGGCGCAATTACAACAGTTTGGTCCAGAACGGCCTAAACTGATTGCGGTTACAGTGTTAACGTCCATGGATGAAACTCAATTACACCAGGTAACGCCTGATATTGCTATCATTGATCAAGTTCAAAAACTGGCAGCCTTGTCGCATGACTCTGGTCTGGATGGTGTGGTGTGTTCGGCTCGTGAAGCCAAGGTATTACGACAACAGTTCAAAGATGACTTTCTACTAGTTACGCCTGGTATTAGGCCTGTTGGCAGTGATGTAGGCGATCAAATTCGCGTAATGACGCCACCTCAAGCTATGTTAGATGGCGTTTCATATATGGTAATTGGCCGGCCAATTACACAATCAGCCGATCCGGTACAAACGCTACTTGAAATCAATCAATCCATTGCGTGATTGTAGTGCTCACCTCTACATGGCTGCAATAGCATCATGAGGATCGAGGTATTGCAGCGCAAGTGTTGCACCCAGTGCTTCCATTACCGCTGGATAAGTGATAAAGCCTGCGTGTACATTTAACCCATTAAGTAGGTGTACATCATCTGTCAGTGCGCGTTTTAACCCTTTATTAGCGATAGCTAAACCAAAAGGTAGGGTCGCGTTATTGAGTGCTATGGTAGAGGTTCTAGCCACACCGCCGGGCATATTGGCCACACAATAATGCACGACATCATCAACAATATAAGTTGGCTCAGCATGGGTAGTGGGCTTTGAGGTAGCAAAACATCCGCCTTGGTCGATTGCGACATCAACCAATACCGCGCCTTTTTTCATGTTTTTGATGTGCTGTGCATTGAGCAGTTTGGGCGCGGCTGCGCCTGGTATTAGTACCGCACCAATGACAAGATCCGCTGACTCTGATAATTCAGCGATCGCAGCCTCGGTTGAGTAGACCGTTTTCACGCGACCATTAAAAATATCGTCTAATTCTCGTAATCTTGGTAGTGAACGATCTAAGATGATGACATCAGCACCTAAACCTACAGCCATTTTGGCCGCATTGGTGCCAACCACACCACCGCCGATGATAAGGACTTTCCCTGGATTTACACCAGGCACACCACCTAACAGAGTGCCATTACCGCCTTGTGCTTTTTCGAGAAAGTGCGCGCCAGCCTGAATGGACATGCGACCTGCAACTTCACTCATCGGTGCCAATAAAGGGAGGGTGCCGGCACGGTCAGTAACGGTTTCATAAGCGATACAAGATGCTTTTGACGCAACGAGTAATTCCGTTTGTTGAGGATCAGGTGCGAGATGTAAATATGTGTAGAGGATTTGTCCTTCGCGAAGCATTTTACATTCGACGGGTTGTGGTTCTTTCACTTTGATGATCATTTGGGCTTCAGCAAAAATAGTACTTGCTGAGTCAGTGATTTTGGCTCCAGCATTGCGGTAGTCTTCGTCGTTAAAACCAATGCCCACCCCCGCTTGGGTTTCGACGAGCACACTATGTCCATGCGCAATATATTCTTGTACCGCAGCTGGGGTTAAGCCAACACGGTATTCGTGGTTTTTAATTTCTTTAGGTACACCGATAATCATTGTTATACTCTGGTTTGTTAGATAATGCTATGATACCCCTTAATATCCAATTTTTTATTTTTTATTTTTTGTTTTTACGATATATAATTTGTTATAAATTTATTTTAAGAGAATTTAATTTTGCTAATAAAAACACCTAAGCATCTTGATCGCATTGATCGCAAT
>JBEVCF010000005.1:39907-49382 GCA_040514355.1 Glaciecola sp. | reverse complement strand
TCATCAAAACATTGTCTCTTGCTCATGTCCTTTCGTCTCATACAAAATACTCATAATACTTATATCGGATTTGTACAAAAAATCCACATGTTTTTAATGGTATTTTTTTATTGCATACGTTTGTTTTAGAACATCCACATAGCGTGTATCATACTGTTAAAAATTTACATAAGTTAACTCATCTATGTTGGAATATTCTGGTTATATTGCCGCCTTCTGTACCTCAATGTCTTTTCTCCCTCAGGCCATAAAAGTGCTCAAAACGAAAGATACCCAATCACTGTCGCTATTAATGTACAGTGTATTCACATTTGGTGTCGCAATGTGGTTAACCTATGGCATTGTTCTGGTGGATTGGCCAATGATCCTTGCCAACCTGGTTACCTTATTGTTTGCAGGTATGATTTTAGTGATGAAAATTATTAATTATAAAAAAGATAAAGCCATGAAGCCTAAAGCTGACATTTAATCACTCTCAGTTTTTTGGTTTACATGTGAACAATTAACCACCACTTACCACTAAGGTCTAGCACAAAACCATTTCACCTCTTTGATGAATATCTATACGATAGATATAGGTGTATAAAAATGCATCATATTTGTATTTTAAGGATTTGAAAGCAGGTCACAATTCAAGTTCATCGTTTCATAGGATTTGGAAATTTATCATGAGCCAAAATAGTGTTGTTGTATTGAGTGCCAAGCGTTCTGCTGTTGGTGCGTTTAATGGAAGTCTAAAATCAATCGAACCAGCTGAGTTAGCGGCACAGGTACTTAAACAAGGTATCGAAGCATCTGGCGTAGACGCTGAAAAGTTTGAGTCTATCGTGGTAGGTAACTGTATCCCTACTGAATCTCGTTTCCCTTATGTGGCTCGTGTTGCTGCGGTCCAAGCTGGTATGAGCCTTGACTCTACTGCAATGGCGGTTAACCGTCTTTGTAGCTCTGGCTTACAAGCGGTTGTGAACTCTGCCCAAGGCATCATCTTAGGCGATCACGAATTGGCAATCGGCGGTGGTGTGGAAAGCATGTCACGTGCAGGTTATTTGTCGCCTGCGATGCGTTCTGGTGCGCGTATGGGTGACAGCCAAATGATCGATATGATGGTGGCTGCATTGACTGACCCATTCGGTGTTGGTCACATGGGTATCACAGCTGAAAACTTAGCTGAAAAATGGGATATCTCACGTGAAGCGCAAGATGAGCTAGCCGCACAATCACACCAACGCGCAGCGGCTGCAGTGGAAGCTGGTTATTTTAAAGATCAAATCGCGGATGTGGTACTCAAGAGCCGTCGTGGTGAGACTATCTTTAACGTAGACGAGCACTTAAAAGCTGACACAACAGCTGAGAAATTAGCGGGTATGCGTCCAGCCTTCAAAAAGGACGGTACGGTTACAGCCGGTAACGCATCGGGTATCAACGATGGTGCAGCCTTTTTAACGTTAGCCTCTGAAAAATATGCCACCAGCAACAATCTTCAGCCAATGGCGCGTATGGTCTCTTATGCCGTGGCAGGTGTACCCAATCACATCATGGGTGAAGGTCCTATCCCAGCGACTCAGTTAGCGCTGAAAAAAGCCGGTCTTACGCTTAATGACATCGACGTGATCGAGTCTAACGAAGCGTTTGCAGCTCAAGCCATTGCCGTTTCTCGTGGTCTTGATTTGGATCCAGCCAAAACGAACGTTAACGGTGGTGCGATTGCACTAGGTCACCCAATCGGTGCATCTGGCGCAGTTATCGCAACCAAAGCTATCCACGAAATGCATCGCGTAAACGGTCGCTACTGTTTAGCGACGATGTGTATCGGTGGTGGTCAAGGTATCGCGGTTATCTTCGAACGCATGTAATTGTTACAAGCGTCACAACATTTAAAAGCCCGCATTTGCGGGTTTTTTTGTATCGTTTTATGGGAGTGCTACAACCGTAATGTTAGATTGATACAACGAGCCTAGATACAATTTTCCGTTGTAAGGTATGGCTGTGGTTACATTGGTATAGTGCGCTTGTCCCTGAAAATTATGTTTGACCGTAGCAACCTCATCTCCAGATAGCTCCAAACCCAACACAAAACCATACGCATTGAGTGAAATCAGAGCAGAATGAGGCAAGCCTCCCATGAGTTTGCGCACGAATGGTAAGCCAGCAAGATTCTCTAAAAGCGGGTCACGCAGACCAATTACACCTACCCATAAAATGCCAGTTTCATCCATGTACAAGTTATCGGGATAGCCAGGCAAAGCATCAACTAACACTGATAGGGAGCCAGCATCCGGTCCTTTTAGGCGATACTTTAGGATCCGCGCTTTGCCCGTCTCGTTAATGTATAGTTCGTTGCCGTCAGCACTGAGTGCCACACCATTGGCAAAATACAAATCATCAACTAACACGTTTAATTGGCCAGACGTTGGATCATACACAAAGATACGCCCGGTCATCGATGCCTCTAGAAAGTCATATTTGTATCCTTCCATACCAAATCGTGATGAGGCATCACTGAAATAAATTAAGCCATCTTGGCCAATCGTAAGATGATCCACAAACTTCAGTGCTTGGCCTTGATAAGTATCCGCTAAGACCTCTATATTTCCTGCGCTATAACGCAATAAGCCTTTGATGGCATCTGCAATTATGAGATTACCCATCGCATCAAAACGCATACCCAACGGACGACCACCAGTATTAGTCAACACGACAGGTTGAGGATCCGTCGCAGACACATCGATTTTGACGATATCGCCATTGGCTAAGCCCGTAAATAAATGCCCTTGTTGGTCAAATGTAAAATCCTCTGGCCCCTCACTTGTCTCAATTGCTTTATGGAAGTGTGTATCCAAATGCTTATTCTGTGCATATTGGCCCGTTAGACCAGGATTTGAAGGGGGCGTCCAAGGTTGCGGGTTGAGCTCGGAAATTAGGTGTAGTCCTGATAATAGAACGAACAGCGAGACCAGAGAGACAAGTAACAATCTTTTCATCATTTAAGCATCGTTGTTGACATCTGCTAATGGTTTAGTAAAAACACGCAAGCCACACAAACCAATAATGGTTGCTATACCAAGCAACAAGCCTAGCCAAGGTTCAAACAAACTAAAGGCCATTGCGGTGATCACCATGGCTCCGCGTTCAGTCGCATCGGTTACCAATGATAACGCGAGCGTGGCACAAGCAAACGCGGTTAAAATCAGGGTTACCGCTAACGCAACAGGTAGTAAGGGTTGTAGTAGGGAAACAAAGGGCAATATCATAAACAAAAACGGTAGCCCAAACACATAAAAGCTCGATAAATTATCGTAATAAGAACGCGTTTGGAACGATCCGTCTGGATGCTTGTCCGTCCAATTTTTCAGTAACACAACTTGAATACCGGTCCATAACACGCCTTGTGTACAGAAAAAAGGAGCGAGCACCCCCATTATGGCATTGCGGATCCCTGTAGCCATATGCGTTCTGCTAGGATTGATATCAAGGATTTCATCTTGACGCTGAGTCTGTGCTTGTTCAAGCATTTCGTTGCCAGTCACCACATCGCCAAAAAACAATATGTAGGTGATCAACGCCAACGGAAAGGCCGCAAAAAATGTATCCACACTAGGCCAGCCAATGTAAAAGGGAGAGGCTTTTTCCCACAGCGACATTGTTGCGCCCGTCATGTCTAACCATTCCCAGCGAATGTTATATGTAAATTCTGAAGTGAAGAAGCCCACGACCCCTGCCAGTATAAAACCTGGCAACAGACCCAAACCAATTAATTTGGCTAGCCATTGTTTGTGTTGAGCCATGGCTTGCAGAGGTTTAGAAAAAGCAACTAACAAACACAACACCACGCCTAAGGTGCCTGCTATCGGTGCGGATTGAAACACATTAGCCGCGTCACCATCTTTGGTCACGCGCATAAAAGCAGCAATGGCTGCGCCTAAAATAATTCCCCCTTTGAGGACATTTGGCACAATGCTAATGAGCTTCTCGCCCCAACCTGTCACCCCTAATATCAGTAAAATAACAGCAAAATTCAACGCTAATGCAGTCATCGCTTGGAACATCAACGTAGGGACACCTGCAAACACAGGCAAGCTGATAAAGGCTATGACAAAGGGAATTGCAGGAGTCAGCCAACCTGGTGCATAAGGGTCGCCAAATAACCACCATGCAGAGGAGATCAATGTGCTGTGGATAATTACCATCATCACCGCTTCATCAAACGTCAATCCTAAAAACGCCATGTAATAAGGCACTAGAGCCAGCCCAGTAGCACCTGATACGGCCAAACCTTGCAATAGATGTGTTAATGACAAACGCATATGCACAAAGGGAATGCGGAGCGTAAATGGTCCCCACTTTATCCCCGTTGCAACCGGATGCGCTGAAGATGAGTCTGTCGATGTAGGAGTGTGAGGTTCTGCCATGAAGCAACCTTGTTATTATTCTAATTAACAATAACTTAGCATCACCCACAAAAATTAACTAGTGAAAAAATCACCAAAGGAGGTGCTGATGCAAACACAACTTGTATATGTTGAGTATTTTAAGATAAGAGGGTCAAAGAGCAGGAATTGGTCGGTGTGATAGGATTTGAACCTACGACCCCTGACACCCCATGACAGTGCGCTACCAAGCTGCGCCACACACCGACCGTAGACCGCGTATTATAGGGAAACTATTTGGTATTGCTAGTGCTTTTTTTTAATAATCACATCTAATGTGACTGTTCGCCCATTTTTGCAACAAATCCTTACAATCTGTTCATAGCAGACTAAACCGGATCCACTGCATAATCATATAAATAGGAAAATAAAAAATAGTCCATAGCATGCTAACCCTATCGAATATTCACAAGCGTTTCCAAAACGGTGATGAAATCGTCACCGCACTCAACGATGTCTCCTTGCACATCAATCGCAACGAATTTGTTGCGATTATGGGCACCTCGGGTTCGGGCAAATCGACTTTGATGAATGTATTAGGCTGCTTAGACACCCCTACTTCCGGACAGTATATACTCGATAGTAACAACGTTGCGGATTTGGATGATGACACCCTTTCGCGTATTCGCAACCAGTACATTGGCTTTATCTTCCAAACCTTTCATCTCTTACCCAAACTCGACGTGGTCGGCAATATCACTCTACCCTTGCGCTATGCCGATGTCAGTCCAGACGTCGCCGCCCAACGCGCCGATAGGTTGATTGAACGCGTCGGTTTGAGTCATCGCAAACACCACAAACCCTTTGAAATGTCAGGTGGACAGCGCCAACGTGTAGCCATCGCAAGAGCGCTCATCAATGAAGCGAGTGTGATTTTGGCCGATGAACCCACCGGTAACCTCGATAGCAAAACCTCTGATGAAATCATGCAGCTGCTCACCGAGTTGCATCAAGCCGGTCAAACCATCGTGATGGTCACCCACGAACAAGAAATCGCCGATTATGCCCAGCGCGTGATCCGCATGAAAGATGGCCAAATTATCTCGGATACGGCCAATACTCAGCCCCATCCTACTCAACCAACAACAGGAGCGTAATATGTTGCCCACCCGCACAGTATTTGGCACCTTTTGTGCCCTAGGATTCTCGACCTTACTCTTTGGCTTGACGAGCACCGCCAAAGCCACAACCACAGAACCTGTTATCCTCACAGGCAAAGTCAGCTCGGCCGCCAAACAAGTCGTCGTTGCGCCTCGTGCTTCACGCTGGCAAATTCAAGTACAGTGGATGGAAGAAGAAGGCGCGGTGGTCGAAAAAGGCGAATTAGTCGCGGTTTTTGATGGCGCCTCAGAACAAGCGCAGCTTGAACAAACCCAAGAACGCTTAGCGACCTTAGAGCTGGAATACCAACAACTCGAAATGCAACTAAACCAAGCCTACACCGAAGCCGAAGGCCGTTTAAAAGTAGCCAAAATGCAAGTCGCCAAAGCGCAAATTCCAGTATCAGTAAAATCCGACACCATTACTGATTACCAAAAAGGCCAAAATCAACTCGCCCTAGAACGCGCGCTAATGGAACAAATCAAAGCCGAAGAAGCCCTGAACAAATCCGGCCAACAACGCCGCGCGGGTCTTGAGAAAAAACGCCTCGATATCGCCAAAGCCAAAGAGGACATCGCCTATTACCAAAACCTCTTATCCAAACTCAACGTTGTGGCCCAGCATACCGGCCCGGTCACCTACGCCATACATCCTTGGTACGGCACCAAAATTCAATCGGGTATGAACGTCCAACCCAGCTGGAAAGTGTTAGATGTGCAGGCCAGTACCGATTTGATTGTGGAATCCTTTGTCCATGAAATCGATGCGCTCAAACTCAGCGAGAACCAAGAGGTTGCTATCACCTTTGACGCGTTTCCAGGAGAGACCTACACGGGCATTGTCCAGACCATCATCTCTCAAGCAGAGAAAAAACCGCAATTATCAAACGCCACTTACTTTCCTGTCCAAATAGCCTTTACCACCTTACCTGATCGCACGTTATACCCAGGCATGAGTGTCCGTGTGCAAGCACAATCATCCAAGGAGGCCTCATGAAACCCCTTATCGTATTGGGTAGTGTGATGTTATTAGCGGCTTGTGGCGAAGTGGAAACTGACACTAGCACCGTGACCGTCGCCGATGAATTGGTGATCCCCGCGCAACTCGAGTCTTTACAAAACGTCAATATCGGTCCGCCGAGTATCTCGCGCATGTGGCAGTACAAAATTCAACGCATTGCCCCTGAAAACAAAATTGTCAAACCGGGCGATATGCTCGTTGTATTTGATGGGCAAGACTTGCGCAATCGCTTGTTAACGCGTCAATCCGAACTGGACGCCGCCAAAAAAGAGCTCGAAAAACTCCTGTTAGAAGACGAAGCACGCAAAGAAGATCTGATACTGGATTTGGCCGAGGCCAAGAAAAATCGCGACATTGCCCAGCGCAAAGTCGAAATCACCGATGTTTCGCGCTCAGAGATCGAGCGACGTACCCAACAAGCTGATTTTGACATCGCCAAAGTGCGCATGGCCCAAGCCGAACAACGTTTGGCCGAGCATCAAGCGCGTCGTCAGATCAACCGCCAAGTTCAAGAGGCACGCATTGCTAATTACCAATCCAAAGTCGACGAAATCCAAGACAGCATTAACAAATTGACCATCACCAGCCCCTCAGATGGGATTGTTGTGGTTAAAACCAACGGTGATGGTGACAAACATGCGGTCGGGGATACCGTGTTTATGGGCACCAGCCTACTAGAAATCCCCTCATTGGATAATTTGGCCGTCAAAATGGAAGTCGCCGAAGCAGATACCAATAAAGTCTTCATTGGTCAGCAAGTCGAGGTCGTGCTCAACAACTTCCCCGAGCGTAGTTTTACCGGAACCATCACCAGCAAAGGCCAGGCTTATCGCGCCAAATCATCCAGCAACCAACAAGTGGTATTTGATGTGTGGGTCACCTTAGATAGTCTCGATAACAGTATCATGCGCCCAGGTATGCAAGCCTCGGTGTCTATTCCTCAAATCAAGGATGACGTGTAATGTTACGCTTATTACTTAGTGCTGCGCTTGTCGTGGGTTTGAGCGCGTGTTCCGATGTACCAGACAGCACTGTGCCCGTATACCAAGTCCAAACCCAGTCCTTTGCGATTACCATTGATGCGACCGGCGAAATCGAAGCAGCAGATGCCAAAAAAATTATGGCGCCAGGACGCCGTCCTATGATGCTTGCATGGCTGGCTCCGGAGAACACCTACGTCAATGAGGGCGATGTCATTGCTCGGTTTGACGCAGAACAGCTTACGCGTTCCAAACGCGAAGAAGAGTTTGCCATGCTCAAAATCCAACAAGACATCATCACTTCCGAAGCGGCTCAAAACCAAGAGAAAAAAGACATTATCTCCGAACAAGCCTTTGTGGAGGAAGAGTTTGCGTTTGTAGATAAGTTTGCGATTGACGATTTGCGCCTTTATTCCAAACTAGAAATCATCGATACCTTACAAAATCGTGACTTTTTGGAAGCCAAAGACGACTTTTTGGAATGGAAGGAAAGCAGTGTCCTTGAGCAACACGCCTCAGAAATGTCCGTACTGGATATCAAAAAACAAGGCTTTGCTAGCAAAATGGGACGCTACCAAGCCGCCCTATCGCAACTTGAGGTCCGTGCCACACACTCCGGCTTATTGATTTATGAAAAAGACCGTCGCGGCGAAAAACCTGCAGTGGGCAACACCGTCTTCCCGGGTAGCCCAATCGCCCAAATTCCTGACTTGGATAATTTACAAACCAAACTCTACATCCAAGCCAATGACGCAATTGACCTCGCCGTTGACCAAGCAGTGACGATTACCTTAGACGCCTTTCCTGAACTGAATTT
This sequence comes from Glaciecola sp., assembly GCA_040514355.1. Lineage (GTDB taxonomy): Bacteria > Pseudomonadota > Gammaproteobacteria > Enterobacterales > Alteromonadaceae > Opacimonas. The sequence continues at coordinate 41,037 of JBEVCF010000005.1, read as the reverse complement.
TACGGGCAAAGTAAACTTCGTCTCCAAGTTCCCTCGCACCATTGAGCGTGGCAATCCAGTGAAGTTTTATGAACTCACCGCCAGTATTGACCGAGCCGACACGGATATTCTTAAACCCGGTCGTAAAGTCTCTGCACAAATTGCGGTCAAAGCCCCCAGTGAACGCTTGGCTGTCCCCTTACAAAGTGTGATGTATGAGCCAGAGGGCAGCTTTGTATTGGTCAAAGACGGCAGCGAGTTTGAAAAACGCCGGATCGAAACCGGTCGCAAGAACTTGTATTTTATCGAAGTCACAGCTGGCCTGAACGAGGGCGAACAAATTGCCTTGAGTGCTGTGAATACCAACACAGGGAGTGCATCATGAGTGCTGCAAAACAATCTTATGCCTTGTTGATCAAAGACGCGCTCAAAGAGCTCTCAGCCCAAAAACTACGCACCTTCTTGACCTTGTTGGGTATGATCTTTGGAGTGGGCGCCGTCATCGCCATGCTTAACATTGGTGAAGGCGCAGAGCGCGAAGCGTTGAAAATGATCGACACCATGGGCGTGAATAATATCATCGTCAAAGAAAAGGCATTCGAGCCAGCCGAGTTAGCCGAGATCCGTGAAGAATCTTTGGGCCTCTCCATGGGCGATGTCAAAGCCGCTGTTGCGACACTGCCCTTTGTCAGTGATTACAGTGCAAGTAAAGAAGTCCGAACCTTTGCTCGCTACTCTGATTATGCCAAAACCAGTGCCAAAGCCTTTGGCGTGACAACACGGTATTTTAATCACGGTAATTTGCAACTAGCCGAAGGGCGTTTTCTCACTGAAGCTGACGAGCTAAACATTGCCCAAGTTGCGGTATTAGGTGCCGACGCAGCCAAAGAGCTGTTTCCGAATCAAGAGGCCTTAGGCCAATTCGTCAAAGTCAATCATGTCTGGTTAACCGTGGTTGGTGTATTACAGCCACCGCCAGGCAATAAAAACGAGTTCCAAGGGGTACAAATTGGCGGTGACCGCTATGCGATCTTCATGCCTTTGACCACCAGTTTGAAAAAGTTTGCTCATCCCTCGCTTGCCAGTGAAATCGACAGCATGAAACTGCGCATTGACGAGGACACCAATCCAGTTGTGGCGGCCAAAGCCGT
>JBEVCF010000005.1:27448-39897 GCA_040514355.1 Glaciecola sp. | reverse complement strand
GAAATGCGCCATGCGGGTGTCGATGATTATGAGTTGATTATTCCGGCAGAACTGCTGGCACAACAAAAACAAACCCAACAAATATTCAATATCGTCATGGCCTGCGTAGCGGGTATTTCATTGTTGGTAGGCGGTATTGGGATCATGAATATCATGCTGGCTAATGTCATGGAGCGCACCACCGAAATTGGTTTACTCAGAGCCGTTGGCGCCACCCAGCAGGATATTCGTATGCAATTTCTGGCTGAAAGTTTCACCATTTCGGTACTGGGTGGGATCTGTGGCGTGATCTTTGGCCTAGCATTATCCGAAATCATTGGGTTTTATAGCCAATGGGCTGTCTCGTGGTCACTCACGGCTATATTGCTCTCGTTGAGTATCTGTATGCTTGTCGGCGTCGGTTTTGGGGTCTATCCGGCCATCAAAGCATCCAAACTCAACCCCATCGAAGCGCTCCATAGCGATTAATCAACAATCGGCGGGGGTAATTCTGTCGGTGCTTGATTTTCTGATTTGGCAAACCAAAATTGCATGATGTCTGCGGTAATGCTTTGCTGCAGTTCATGCTTTAATTCACTGGGGCAAAACAGCGTCACCGAGACTTGAAATTTGGCGTATTGATTGGTCAAAATCTCCACATCAGGTTCAACCGTAATAAATTCCGTATCCAACTGACGTTCAATCACGCTTTTATAACGCTCTGCCACATCTTTGAACGGCTCGCAGTAGACGCGAGTACGCTCTAAAATATATGGTAAGACTTCGTAGGGATTTGCTGTAGGCTCTAAGGTCACTAAGAAATGATGCAACGCATAGCGCTTTAAAAAATTTAGATTGATGACCGTGCGCGTGACTATCAGTGAGTTGGGAATATATAAGTGTCGTCCCGTATAATCATAGCTTTCGTCATTGAGTTCGAGCAACGTCACTTTGGCCCAATCAACACTGACCACCTCACCCGACACGTTATTTAACTGCACCCAATCACCAACGCGAAAAGGGCGTGCCGAAACCGCGTACAAGTAGCCCAAAAAGCACTGGATAAACTCACGGGTCGCCAGCACAATCGCCACCATAAACGCCGCAATCGAAAATGCCAAATCGGACAATTCGGTCGACCAAAACGCCACTACCGTGAGTAGTAATGCGATATTGACGAGGTTTTTAAAAAAATTAACTTGGTAGCGACGCTGAGTGACCACTTTGTTGCGTCTTTTGAGCACTCTGACCAAATATTGTTTGATGACGATCGCAACGAACAAAAACGCAAGCGTGGAAAATAGTTTATGCTCCGCGATAAACGGCCATAAAATCTCCGACCAATACGTTTCAAACTCTGCCCACATGGAGCTATCCCCTACTTTTGTGCGTCATCTTCATTGATGCGGCTCGCAATCGCACCGTCTTGGCCCTTGTACTTGGCATCACTGCGGGCGTTGTATGGCTTGTCTGCCGAACCAGATAACACTTCAAAGCTCAATGCCCCAATTTTCATGCCTGGACGCAGTGCTAGAGGCAGCTTACCGGAGTTAAAAAATTCCAACACGATGTTGCCTGACCAACCCGGATCGATGCGATGCGCGGTCACATGCACCATCAAACCCAAGCGCGCTAAAGACGAACGGCCGTCCAACCAACCCACAATATTATCCGGTAGGGTCACCGACTCATGCGTAATCGCTAACGCCAACTCACCTGGGTGCAAAAAGAATGCTTTGTCATCTGCAATCGTAATTTCATCGCTCATTACTGCTTCTAATTGCGCTTGCACCTCAGATTTTGCGCCGGACAAATCGATATAAGGCGCAGCGTGATCTTCAAACACACGAAACTTGTTACCCAAGCGCATATCCACCGTCAAACCGGAAATTTGGTCGTAATCAGGTTGTGGCGTGATCACAATTTTGCCGGATTGGAGGTGTTCAAAAATGTCTTTATCACATAAGCGCATAGCAGGTTTCGTTTTGTTAAAAATAATTCCTTGCATTATCCGTGCAAGACTTAGACAAAGCAATGGTTTGACTGAGTTTTTTAGTGCAAAAAAGCTCACTTTAAGCTACTATTTGCGACCGCAAAACATAACCCATTACCAGAAAAGATCGAATATGTCTGACACAGCACGCAAAATTTTAGTTACCAGCGCCTTGCCTTATGCCAATGGTTCCATCCACCTTGGACACTTATTGGAGCATATCCAGACCGACATCTGGACGCGTTTTCAGCGCCTGCGTGGTCATGAAATTTACAGCGTGTGCGCCGATGATGCGCACGGTACCCCGGTGATGCTCAAAGCCCAAGAATTGGGCGTCAAACCAGAGGATATGGTTGAAGCGACACGCCAAGAACACCATGAAGATCTCTTGGGTTTTGGGGTTAAGTACAACAATTACTACTCCACACATTCACCGGAGAATGAATATTTCTCCCAAGAAATTTACAAGCGTTTAAAAGCGGGTGGATACATTTCGAGCAAAACCATTAGTCAGTTATACGATCCTGAAAAGAATATGTTTTTGCCCGATCGCTTTGTCAATGGTGATTGTCCGAAATGTGGCGCACTTGATCAAAACGGCGATAGCTGTGATGTGTGTGGTGCAACCTACTCACCCACTGAGGTCAACAACCCTCGCTCAGTGGTGTCAGGTGCTACCCCCGTCTTAAAAGATTCAGAACACTACTTCTTTGACCTGCCCAAATTTGAAGGCATGTTACAAGAGTGGATCAACAGTGGCGCGATTCAAAACGAAATGGCGAACAAACTTCAAGAGTGGTTTGAACAAGGCTTACAACAATGGGATATCTCGCGTGACGCACCGTATTTTGGCTTTGAGATCCCCGATGCCCCCAATAAATTTTTCTACGTCTGGGTCGATGCCCCAGTAGGTTACATGGCGAGCTTCAAACATTTTTGTGACCAGAACAACATTGACTTTGATGCCTACTGGCAAGCAGACTCAAAGGCGGAGTTGTACCACTTCATTGGTAAAGACATTACCTACTTCCATTGCCTGTTCTGGCCAGCCATGCTCGAAGGCGCGGGCTTTAGAAAACCCACTGGCGTAAATATCCACGGTTTTGTCACAGTAAATGGCGCCAAAATGTCAAAATCCAAAGGTACGTTTATCAAAGCACGTACCTATCTTGACCACCTCAACCCGGAGTATTTGCGTTACTACTTCGCTTCTAAACTCAACGATTCGGTCACAGATATCGATTTGAATTTCGCTGACTTTACCCAAAAAGTAAACTCAGATTTGGTGGGCAAAGTGGTCAACATCGCCAGTCGCTGTGCAGGCTTTATTACCAAGCGCTTTAATGGCAAATTATCTGACAACGTCCTAGAGCCAGAACTGTTAGCCAGTTTTCAAAGCGCCAGTGAAGGTATTGCGCAACACTTTGAAAGCCGTCAATACCACCACGCCATTCGCGAAATCATGGCTTTAGCAGATAAAGCCAACCAATTCATCGACACCCAAGCGCCTTGGGTCACCATCAAAGAAGATGACAAGCAGCAATTGACCCATGATGTATGTTCGATGGGTATTCATATGTTCCGTATCTTGGCGATTTATCTAGCGCCGGTATTACCTGAGCTAGCGAAACAAGCACAAGCGTTCTTGAACGATGAGTTTACCTGGGCAGCCGCACAAACCACTCTGACCGGTCACAGCATTAATAAATTTAAAGCCATGGTACAACGTGTCGATCCTGCCAAAGTTGAGGCGATGGTTGACGCGTCTAAAGAAAACCTCGCTCCAAAAGCTGACACCAAACCGGCTAAAAAAGAGAAAAAAGCGGCCAAACCGGCCAGTGATGATGCCATTGCGGAAACCATCAATTTTGATGACTTTGCCAAGGTCGATTTGCGCATCGCCAAAATCGTCAGTGCAGAACACGTTGAAGGCGCCGATAAATTGTTGCGCTTGCAACTGGATATCGGTACCGAAACGCGCCAAGTCTTTGCTGGTATCAAATCAGCTTATGCACCAGAAGATCTCGCTGGCAAACTCACCGTGATGGTCGCGAATTTAGCCCCGCGCAAGATGCGTTTTGGCATGTCAGAAGGGATGGTACTGGCAGCAGGACCAGGTGGTGATGAATTGTATATTCTCGAGCCACATGCCGGTGCTCAACCTGGCATGCGCGTCAAATAGACCGCTGATAAAGCGAGTGGCTAACTCTACTCGCTTTGTCCTTTAAGGTGCCGCATAGATGCCGGAACGGCTTGTAAGCGCGGTTTGAGTTTGGCCAATTTAGGTTTGACCAAGCTCAATGGTATCTCGCTTTTTTGCGCCACAATGACATACACACTATTCATCCATTCCAAGCGCTTTGAAGTTTTACTGACTAGCCCGTCACCGCTGTGTTGACTGAATACGTTCGGTACATGAATATAATCAACGTGTTTGATTGCAAATCCTAGTACATTGAGCCACTCCTTGACCCTATGCACAGAGAAAAAACGAGCTTGTTTGAGTGGATGCTGCTGATAAAAAGGTGAATATCGCCACATCCCAGCTCGGCTCAGCGGGTTTAACCCACTGATCACCAAATAACCATCACTGCGTAAAACCCGCTCACACTCGCGCAGTAATAAATGTGGATCAGCCACAAAATCTAGGACATGCAGTAGCAAAGCCGCATCAATGGCATGTTCTTGAAGTGGCAGTTGATAGGGATGAGTCACCACATTGTTGTGCTGGGGATGCAGTTTAGACGTGAGATGCAACGCTTGACGCAAATGATTTTCGGCAAAGTCAAATTCCGCACTCAAATCACCGAGTTTCAATAAAAAATCACCATACACCATATTCAAACGGGCATTGAGTACCCGTGCAAGCTCGGCTTTGAGCAATGAATAATAACCAAATTCTTGCCACTTACATGGTGCATAAATGGTTTTATCGGTTTTGGCCGGTGTGAACATTGTTCAGTCCTAAAGAGACAATTTTTTTTCCAAAAGCAACTACATTAAACAGCAGTTATCCTTTACACTGTTTATAATCAATATCAACACAAGCTTCTCACATATGCAAGATGTGGCCAACCAAAACAAATTAATGATCCTGCCCCTCCCTGCGTTTCAAGATAACTATATCTGGACCTTACGCGCCGACCAACATTGTGTCGTCGTCGATCCGGGTGATGCGAGTGTTGTACTGGAATACCTTAGAGCAGAATCCCTAGAACTGGAAGCGATTTTGGTCACCCACCATCATCCTGATCACACCGGTGGCATTCTTGAGTTACTAGAGCATTTTCCAGAGGCTACTGTATTTGCTCCAGATGGAAGGCAAATACCGGGCGTAACTGTCTCGGTTCAGCAGGGTGACGTCGTATATTTAAATCACCTCGGCATGGATTTCAGAGTAGAAATGGTGGCCGGCCATACCCTGGATCACATCATGTATGTTACCGACCAACTAGTGTTTTCAGGAGATGTGATTTTCTCTGCTGGTTGTGGACGTATTTTTGAGGGGACTCCCGAACAAATGCTCAATGCTTTAGACAAAATCATGCGTCTACCTAACGAAACACTGATTTATTGCACGCATGAATATACCGCAGCCAATCTTGAGTTTGCCAAAGTCGTCGAACCCAATAACAAGACGCTGAAGGATTTTGCGACGTGGGTCGAACGTCAACGTGCCAATCATTTCCCTACCGTACCGACCAATGTTGCTGAACAAAAAAAAATCAATCCATTTGTGCGTCTTGATAGCCCAGAGGTAATGACTTTTGCAGAAGCTCAACTTGGTCGGCCGGCCAAGAACAGGTTGGAAGTATTCACAGCGGTGCGCAAAGCCAAAGACAATTTCTAATATTCACACCCTGTACTTTTTTGTATAATAGTCAAACTATTAGATGTTGGATGATTGGGTATGAAACAGCTCGGGTTATTACTTCTTGTGTTCAGTTTGTCCGGCTGTTCAAGCACATTGCAAAACCTAACCGACACTGATTACCTAAAAACGTCATTGGAATCGCTGTTTGAACCCAATCCAGATTCGGCTACCATTGAAAAGCAAGACGATATTCCTGACATCATTCACCCTGCAGAACAAGTTACCGATACCCTGGCTGACATCAAATTAGAACCCGATATTCCGGACGAACCTAGCCCAAAAAAATTCGACAATTTGTGGGATTATCTTGCACAAAATATGTCTTTGCCCTATGCAAACAATGCACGCTTACAAGCGAAAAAAGAGTGGTACCTCAAACATCCACAATACATGGACCGCGTTGCCAAGCGGGCGGGCCCTTTTTTGTACTACATCATCCAAGAGATTGAAGCGCGAGCATTGCCTTTGGAACTGGCATTGCTCCCCATTGTAGAAAGCTCTTTCGACCCCTTTGCTTATTCACATGGCAGTGCAGCAGGCATGTGGCAATTTATTTCTAGTACCGGCAAGCGCTACGGGATGAATCAAAATTGGTGGTATGACGGGCGTCGAGATGTCATTGCTTCCACTCGTGGCGCCCTCGATTATCTTGCTTACTTACATCGCTATTTTGACGGTGACTGGTTGCATGCTCTGGCTGCTTACAATTCTGGTGAAGGACGTGTTGGCAAAGCGATTAAAGCGAATCGTCGAGCCGGTAAACCCACCGATTTTTGGTCTTTAAAATTGCCCCGTGAAACGCGTAGCTACGTCCCCAAATTACTCGCACTGGTTGATATTTTGAAGCACGGTAATAAATATGACTTTACATGGCCCCACATTCCTAATGAGCCCGTTATTGATGTGGTCGAAACCGGTTCGCAAATTGATTTGGCCCTTGCAGCTGAATTCTCGGGTTTGTCGGTTACCGAGCTACACGCACTAAACCCTGGTTACAATCGTTGGGCAACGGCGCCTGATGGCCCTCATCGCTTGGTGCTACCCAAACAAAATATAGCCCAGTTTAAAGCACGTTTAGCCAGTACAGCTCCTGATGAGAGATTGCATTGGGTGCGCCATAAAGTGAAACGCGGTGAGAGTTTGGGGACGATTGCACAGCGCTACACCACCACAATTGATGTCATCAAAACCTTCAATCAGCTCAAATCGAATACGATTTATCAAAATCAGTATTTACTCGTCCCCGTTGCTTTGCAATCTTTAGATAATTATACCCTAACTCAATCGCAACGCTTGGCAAAGCTACAAAACAAACCCAGTCAGTCGATCAAAATCAAACACACAGTGGTAAGTGGTGACACGTTATGGGATTTGGCACGCAAGTACAAAGTTTCAAGTAAAGCAATAGCACGCTGGAATGGTATGGGGCCAAAAGATTTCATTCGTCCTGGGCAAAACCTAGTCATCCATCTGCCCAAGGACAAGAAAGCGGGTATTTTAAGGAATATTATTTACACCGTACGCTCTGGCGATTCACTGGCACGCATCGGCCAAAAATTCAGTGTCAAAATCCGGGACATCATCCGCTGGAACCAACTTGAAGGCCAGAAATACCTTCAACCTGGCCAGAAATTAAAACTCTCGGTTGATGTCACCAAAGCCAGTAGCTAATAGCTAAGCTTTACGCCATGTGGTGCCATTAGCGCTATCTTCAATAATTATACCCAAGGCGGTTAATTCGTCGCGTGCGGCATCCGCTGCAGCCCAATCTTTTTCGGCGCGAGCTGTATTGCGTTTAATAATAAGAGATTCGATATAGTCAGCATCCAAATCGCTATCGGCTTGTAAAAACTCATCTGGCGCGCTTTGTAAGCATCCCAAAATCGCACCAAGGTTGAGTAATACTTGAGCTAAACGCGCGGCTTCTGCTGTGTCCGTCTCCTTGGCTTTATTGAGAGCTTTAGCCACATCAAACAACACAGAAAAAGCAATCGGCGTATTAAAATCATCATTCATAGCCGCTTCAAAACGCGCTAAATACCCACCGTGCTCACTAGGCGTTGACGTATCTGGCGTCACGCCTCGTAAGGCAGTGTATAAACGTTCTAGCGCAGCTTGGGCTTGGTCAATATTGTCTTGCGAGTAAGAGAGTTGACTACGATAATGCGCGGACATCAAGAAGAAACGCAAGGTCTCTGGGTGATGCTCTTGCAACACATCGCGCAAGGTGAAGAAATTGCCAAGGGATTTGGACATTTTTTCATTGTCGACCTGCACCATGCCTGTATGTACCCAAGTATTAACATAAGGGGTATCAAACGCACAGCATGATTGTGCCACTTCATTTTCGTGATGCGGGAAAGTTAGATCCGAACCGCCACCATGGATATCAAAATGAGCACCTAAGTGTTTGTGATTCATCGCTGAGCATTCAATGTGCCAACCCGGTCTACCCTGCCCCCATGGCGATTCCCAATACGGCTCACCTGGCTTAGCCATTTTCCACAGCACAAAATCCATCGGGTCATCTTTGTCATCAACCACATCCACTCGGGCACCGGCTTGGAGTTGCTCGAGATCTTGCTTACTCAGCTCACCGTATTTGGCGAACGTCGATACGTCAAATAAGACATCGCCATTATTGGCTACGTAGGCATGTTTTTTAGCTAATAAACGTTCAATCACATCAATAATTTCTGCCATGTGTGTGGTCACACGTGGCTCAATATCAGGTGGTAACAAATTCAGCGCGGCAAAATCTTCGTGCATCATCCCGATAGTGCGCTCGGTTAATGCAGCCATGGTTTCATTATTTTCTTGGGCACGCTTGATGATCTTGTCATCCACATCGGTAATATTGCGTACATAGTTCACAGCATAACCAAGATGACGTAAATAACGGACCATGACATCAAAACTCAAATAGGTACGCGCATGCCCCATATGCGACAAATCATAGACCGTGATGCCACACACATATAAACCGACTTTGTTGGGAACAATCGGTGTAAACGGTGCTTTAGTACGGGTTAATGTGTTGTAGATTTGGAGCATAATGAGTCTTGAAAAAGTTTAATTGAGTTGGGATATAGTTTACCACTGACATCGCGAATGTTCATGTACAATCGACAAAAATCAAGCACTTGACTTGGTTTAAACGGATTTTTTGGGTACTATCCCTCCTCATCATTTTTTACGTTTCAACTTATAGGAAAATACATGGCAACGGTTACTTTACACACCAATCACGGCGCAATCACTCTGACGCTTGATGCAGAAAAAGCGCCTGACACAGTGGCAAACTTTTTAAGCTATGCCAAAGATGGTTTTTATGAGGGGACTATTTTCCATCGCGTCATCAAGGGTTTTATGATCCAAGGTGGTGGTTTTACGGCGGATATGGACCAGAAAGACACCAAAGCGCCTATTCAAAATGAAGCCAATAATGGTCTTGCAAATAACAAAGGTACGATTGCAATGGCGCGTACACAGGATCCACATTCAGCTACAGCACAATTCTTCATCAACGCAAACAACAATGATTTCCTCAACTTCAGCAGTGAAACTGTCAACGGTTGGGGCTACTGCGTATTTGGCGAAGTTACTTCAGGTATTGAAGTGGTCGAAGCCATTGAAGCAGTAAGTACGGGCAATCACGGCTTCCATCAAGACGTACCCGTTGAGACGGTGATCATTGAAAGTGTTGACGTTGCAGAATAACACTACACTGTAGGTTTATGAGCGGTCACATTTGTTTTATCTCTGATCTACATCTCAGTGCTGATAGAGACGATATTACTGAGTGCTTTGCGCGCTTCATGCGAGATGAAGCGCCACTAGCAGATGCCTTATATATCCTCGGCGATTTATTCGAATATTGGATTGGTGATGATGACATCAATCCATTTACCACGCGCATCGCGCAGATAATCAAGACCACTAGTCATCACACCCCTGTCTATTTTATCCATGGCAATCGGGACTTTGCTATTAAACAAGCTTTTGCTTTGCGTGCCGGTATGACGATATTGCCCGAGCAAGCCGTGATTGATTGTTATGGCACAGCGACTGTTATTTTACACGGTGATGAACTGTGTACTCGCGATGTTGAATATATGAAATTTCGCAAGAAAGCGCGGGGATGGTGGTGGCCGAGATTGATGCTTTCACTACCGCTCAGCTGGCGCAGAAAAATTGCAGACAATGGACGCAAAGTGTCCAAGGGGAATAAAGCAGCGTTAGCCATGGACATCATGGATGTGACAGAAGCGGATGTAATTCAGACCTTTGTCAAACACAACGTAACGCGTATGATCCATGGACACACCCACCGGCCTAACATCCATACACATAATGTAAATGGTCACGTTGCCACACGGATCGTGCTCGGTGATTGGTATACTCAAGGGAGCGTGTTGACTGTCAATGCCCAGAGCTTCGATTTACAAGTACGGCCTTTATGCACTTAAAGGCCAGCCTGAGTGAAATTTAAAGTCACTATCTTGTGATTCGATTGCTTGTTGCTCTACAGCTCTGAAATACGCAACGCGTTCATCAATATTTTCCCCCGCAATACTTTGTGCCAAGGACAAATAGTCTTGAAAATGCCTCGCTTCTGAGCGTAATAATGATACGTAAAAGTCACCTAATTTCTTATCAACATGCGGTGCCAACTGTGCAAAGCGTTCACAAGAACGCGCTTCAATAAACGCACCACAGATTAGTTTGTCTATGAGTGCTGCCGGTTCAAACGTTCTGACATGGCTTAATAACGCTTTAGCGTAACGACTTGAAGTAATGTTGCGATATCCAATACCATAGTGATGCAGCATTTCTAATACTTGATAGAAATGATGCAATTCTTCCTTGATCAACAGCACCATCTTATTGATCAGATCTTGACCATATTGTGTGTTAGCTTTGGGGAGCATGGCCTTGGTTAACGTGTTTTTATCTACCAAATCACGCCACTCGCCCACTTGGCGGTAGGTATAGTCCTCAAACGGCTTAAGCCATGCTAATAAAGCCTTGCTGCTTTCATCATCAACAGCGTATTTGCGAATGAGATACATGGCACTTTGTGCAGCCTTGAGCTCACACACTAAATGATCTAGCAACACTACATCCAAATTTTCAGGTTTGATAGCTTCATTAATCCATGCTTGTGGTGTAGCACAGCCTAAAAAATTTTTAATCGGTAACAACAACGTTTCCATAGCCAACCTCTGTTTTTAAGATGATGAAATTATAACAGTATTTTTTAAGTGAATGGAAAAAGACCAAATTATGATGCTAGATTATTTGACTTTGTTAGCATAAAGTACGATATTGTAAACAGCTTGTTAACAATAAAAACAAATAGGCAACATATCCGGAATGCAACAATCTTTATATGCATGGTGTTGATTGAAAGTGTTCCTAAGTTAGCAAATGGATAGGAGACCGCGTCCATGATTTTAAATCACCTTTGGGGTTTATACGCCAGCCCAAAATCAGAATGGCAAGAAATTGATAAGCAACACGAGAGTTACGCCTATCCCATCAGTCACATTGCAATTATTGCTCTTATCCCAGCCATTTGTTCTTACTTTGCCAGTGCACAAATCGGTTGGAGTATTGGGGTCGGCGATACCATCAAACTCACGCACGAGAGCGCCCTATTCATGTCGATGGGTATGTATTTAGGACTGATGGTGGGTGTGTTTAGTCTCGCGATTATGATCCACGATCTTGCAGAAGTATTTGATGCCAAACCATCCATGACCCAGTCCCTAGAACTAGCCGCTTATACCGCTACGCCATTATTTATGGTCGGTTTTGCATGCTTGTTCCCAGAGCTATGGTTTATTTGTATGGTCGGATTAGTTGGACTCGCCTACTCAGTATACTTACTCTATTCTGGCGTACCAATTTTAATGCATATCCCTGAGGAAAAAGGCTTTATCTATTCAAGTACGGTTGTTACTTGCGGTTTGGTATTGCTCTCAATCTTAATGGCAGTATCTGTAATTTTACTCAACTCAGGCTCTGGTATCATCTATACATCTTAAAAACCTGAATGTAAGTGATAAAAAACCCAGCCTAGGCTGGGTTTTTTATTCAAGGTATGTTTGTTAGCTATTATCCGACATATTATGTACATCGAGATTACTTAAATCGCCTTTCGTTTTTGGTCTTGATTTTGCACCATCAGATCGAGCATTATCAATCCGTTCAAGGTAGCTTTGATCAATATCACCCGTAATGTATTTACCAGTAAAAACTGACGTTTCAAACCCATCCATCTTAGGATTTTCTTGCATAACAGCGGCAACTAGATCATCGATGTCCTGGAATATTAAGCCGTCAGCTTGAATGGCTTGTGAAATCTGCTCCAAATCACGACCATAAGCAATCAATTCATTGGGAGATGGCATATCGATTCCATAGACATTGGGAAAGCGGATCTCAGGTGCTGCTGAAGCAAAGTAAACCTTCTTCGCACCAGACTCACGGGCCATCTCGATAATCTGCTCAGACGTCGTGCCACGTACAATAGAGTCATCGACGAGTAAGACATTTTTGTCTTTAAATTCAGACTTAATAGCATTGAGTTTGCGGCGT
>JBEVCF010000005.1:0-27438 GCA_040514355.1 Glaciecola sp. | reverse complement strand
TTTTTGACGAACCGACTTCTTACGCTGAGTCTGCCCAGGCATGATGAAGGTACGACCGATATAGCGATTCTTCACAAAGCCTTGGCGATAAGGTTTGTTTAAAGTATTGGCAATCTCTAATGCCACATCCATAGACGTTTCTGGGATAGGGATCACCACGTCAATATCTAAATCTGACCATTCACGAGCAATCTTCTCGCCTAATTTACGCCCCATGTTGACGCGTGAAGCATACACCGAAATACCATCAATGAACGAATCTGGACGAGCAAAATAAACAAATTCGAATACACATGGACTATAAACAGGATTGGCGAAACACTGACGTGAGTGCAACACACCAGCAGCATCAACAAATACCGCTTCACCAGGAGCAACATCTCGGACAAATTCATAGCCTACTGCATCGATTGCAACGCTCTCCGAAGCAACCATATACTCTGTGCCATGCTCAGTTTGGCGTTGTCCTAATGCCAATGGACGAATACCATTGGGATCGCGAAACGCCACCATGCCATTACCGATAATAGATGCGACAACTGCATAGGCACCGCGGACTTTTTCATGCACATGAGTCACCGCGCTAAAAATCTCATCCGGAGTGACTTCAAGCCCTTCACACACACTGAGTTCATGAGCAAAAATATTGAGCAACACTTCCGAATCAGATGTAGTATTGATGTGGCGACGAGCCTTTTTAAAGACTTCTTCGACTAGCTCATGGGCATTGGTAATATTACCATTGTGAGCAAACGCGATACCATAAGGCGAATTGACATAAAACGGTTGTGCTTCGGCAGAACTGGATGAACCAGCTGTCGGATAACGACAATGGCCAATCCCAGAGTGACCGTTTAGGTTTTTCATATGACGCGTATGGAACACATCTTTCACTAGACCATTCGCCTTGCGCAAATTGAAATTCCCATCTTCAATTGTCATGATCCCCGCAGCATCTTGACCGCGGTGTTGCAGGACGGTTAACGCATCATATAACTCTTGTGCAACCGGCGCCTTACCGACAATTCCGACAATTCCACACATGTTTGTACCTACTAACTGTTAACGGGTTTTAAGAAACTTGAATTTGACTGCAAGTATTCAAAAAACCACTGGATAATAAAATCGAACTCTGGAATCAGTATAGATGCGCTCCACCATTCTTTGTCAGAAAACGTCGTGAACTGATCCACTACAAATAATAACGCGGAAACAATTAGAACGCCTCGTAACGCACCAAATACCATACCTAATACTCTATCTGTCCCTGATAAACCGGTCGCTCTCACTAGCTGACCTAAAATATAATTGAGTACCGCACCCATCACCATTGTGCTGATAAATAGGATAGCAATCGCTGTACCATTACGAAACATTTCGTCTTGAATTTGAGTGAGGAACATCGCTACAGTTGGATAAAATTTACTGGCGATGAAAAAGGCGGTAAACCAGATAACAAGCGAAACGGCTTCTTTGACAAAACCCCTAATTAGGCTGACAAGGGCGGAAAAAGCGATGATACCCAATATGGTGAAATCAACCCAGTTCATAGATCCTGCTTGCTAGATAAAAAATGTAAGAAGTTACTACTTCGAATTGCGCGCATTTTAGCAGATGCCATTCTCACACGCACTTAGTATTTGCACTAATTGACTGCAAAAGGTGTCACCCTTCCCGTTAATTGTGTCACTTCTTTTAGATGTGACAGCGAATCTTCAAGTTTTGCTTTGTCCAAGTCAGGGCCCACAAAAACTTTAGTAAGACGCCCAACACTGGTTTCAACAGGTTTTGAAAAGACACGATAGCCGGCTTTTTCAACTTTCTTGACCAATTCCTGTACGTTTTTTTCATGTTTAAAACTACCTAATTGGATCACCCAACCGACAGCCTCTTCTTCATCAATATTTTGAATGAAGGTTTGCTCTGACAAGGCACTAGCAGCGGATGCTTCTGTACTAGTCTGTGTTACATCTTTTGCCTCAGGCACTGATGTTTCAATATCTGTCTTTGATTTCGGTGTATCATCCGTTGCGGCTTCCACTAACTCAACTTGCTCCGGTAGCGTGACATTAGCTTTGATGTCCTCGACAGCTGTCATATTGAGCGCTGGAATCGTTTTTTGTAGGGGGCTCGTTGGTATATTGACCGCAATGTCAGCGCGGGTTTGCTTTTTACCATCTAATAATTCGGGTAAAAATATAACGACTAAAGCAACCACTATGATGGTGCCGACTAATCGATTTTGTATCGCTGGAGCCATGGGAAACCTTTAAGTACGAGTGTATTAAGCCAACAGTTGCTGGCATGCATTTACCGTAAAGAATGAACCAAATACTAACACTAAATCATCAGCTTGTGCAGTGTTTAAGACAGCTATATAAGCGGATTCAACGTCAGTTTCTGACACACATTTTACCTGAGGAAAATGCACTTTACACAAGTCCGTAATCGAATCAGCTGTCGCTGCACGGGGGCCCTCTAATGTAATGCAGTATACCGCAGCGCATAACGGCACGATGGGTTGTAAGATACCGTACAGGTCTTTATCTTTAAAGGCACCAAAAATAGCATATATATTGCGATATGTTTGCGCTTGTAGATGCTTGGCAAGGTATTCAGACGCTTGTGGATTATGTGCTACATCGTACATCACTGGGACCTGTTTAGGATTACGCCAAGTCGGCGTTTGAATCTCTAAGCGACCTGCTAAACGTGTTTGAGCAACCAGTTGTTGCACCAATGTAGTATGCATATCCCAACCCAAGGTTTGCAAGACAGCAATAGCTGTAGCTGCATTTGGCATAGGTATCTTAGGTAATTCAGTCACCACCTCAAAGTCAGATGAACGATAACACCATTGTCCATTTTTGACAAAATGGACAAAATCACGCCCAGCCCATTTCGTAGTGGCACCTAGCTCTACTGGGATGGTTTGTAAAGAAGTAGGTGGGTCAATTTCACCAATAACACACGGTTTACCGGCGCGGATGATACCCGCTTTTTCAATCGCAATTAACTCCCTAGTATCCCCTAGAAACGCCTGGTGATCTAGGCCAATACTGGTGATGACGGCAACATCTGGGTCGACCACATTGGTCGCATCTAAACGACCACCTAACCCCACCTCAAGGATCACCAGATCCACGTTACTGCGATTCAATAAGACTAAGGCCGCTAATGTCCCAAACTCAAAATACGTCAGTGAAATATCACCACGAGCCTGTTCCACCGTATGAAAAGCGTCGCAGTGTGCACGGTCATCTAGGATTTGATGATTGACCCGCACCCTTTCGTTGTACAAATGAATATGCGGGGAGCAATACACGCCAACGCTTTGACCGTATAAGGTTGCAGCGCGTTCAAGCATGGCACATGTCGTGCCTTTACCATTAGTACCTGCGACTGTGATGACAGTTTGCTGAGACCAATCTAAATTAAGGCGAGTGTAAACCTGGCAAATACGCGCCAGGCCCATGTCAATCTCAGTAGTATGAATAGACTCTAGGAACGCCAACCAGCGTTCTAGAGACCATGTAGTATTGGGTGTGTCTGAATTATTGGTCGGCATCCGCTGCTGTCTCACCTGGAGGTTCAGACGCAACCTGATGTGCTGACTCTGCACGATGTAACTTCGTTAATACTGAGTACAAGGTGTCACGCATCTCGCGACGATCAACAATCATGTCAATCGCGCCCTTTTCCAACAAGAACTCACTACGTTGAAACCCTTCTGGTAACGTTTCGCGAACAGTTTGTTCGATGACGCGAGGACCAGCAAAACCAATCAGCGCTTTCGGCTCTGCGACATTGATATCACCTAACATGGCAAGTGATGCAGATACACCGCCCATTGTAGGATCGGTAAGCACAGAAATATAGGGCAAGCCGCGTTGACTCATTTTAGCTAGCGCAGCACTTGTTTTTGCCATCTGCATGAGCGATAACAACGCTTCTTGCATACGCGCCCCACCCGATGTAGAAAAACACACTAATGGGCAATGATGCTCAAGACTAGCATTCACTGCAGCGACAAATTTAGCGCCGACCACGGATGCCATTGAACCGCCAAGAAACGCAAACTCGAAACTTGCGACTACGACAGGTTTACCTTTCAACGTTCCTTTAAAAACGACCAATGCATCTTTCTCGTGAGTGGCTTTTTGTGCCGCTGAAATACGATCTTTGTAACGTTTTGAGTCTTTAAACTTCAACACATCTTGCGGCTCAAGATTGGCTGCAATCTCTTGTCTACCCTCTAAATCTAAGAAATGATTAATACGAGCGCGTGCACTGATCCGCATATGATGTCCGCACTTAGGACATACTTCTTGAAGTTTTTCTAACTCACTGCGGTATAACACGGCATCACAAGATGTACATTTGGTCCAAATACCCTCTGGAACATTACTTTTTTCAGAAGATTGGGTACGCGGGAGAATTTTTTCTATCCAACTCATGGAACGTGTTTTTCCTATAGTAAATGGGTATGTAATTGAGTAGACAGTACTCGACTACTTTTTTGCTTTTCTAATTTAATCATAAAAACAGTGCAAGACGAATACAAAACTGGTCTAAGAAGTCTCATTTGTTCATTTATTCGGCGAACTGTAAAAAAAGTGGCCCCATGTCAGACGCAGGTAATCTATATTGTTCTGGAAAATCCACATCCACAAAGTATAGACCATAGGGTTTGGCAGTTGCAGCAGCAAGGGTCCGGTCTTTTTTGGCCAAGAGCTCAGCCATCCATTCAACAGGTTGATTACCTGCACCTATTTCAATTAGTGAACCAATAATATTACGCACCATGTGATGTAAAAAGGCATTTGCCTTGATATCCATCACGACATATTTACCGACTCGAAATACGTACACATGATGGACATTTCGAAAAGGCGTATTGGATTGACATAAAGCCGCACGAAACGATGTAAAATCTTGTTCTCCAAGTAAACACTGAGCTGCATGATGCATTTTCTGCTCATCCAGTGGCTGATAGATATGCGTGACACCTTTATTTAAAATACCGGGACGCGCACGGTCATTATAAATCACATAACGATAACGACGAGCTGTTGCCGAAAAGCGCGCATGAAAATCATCAGCAACGCTTTGTACCCATTTGACGGAAATACTATCAGGTAGATGACTGTTAACGCCTAGCACCCATGCTTTGTCGTCGCGCTTGGCAGACGTTGTAAAATGCACTACTTGATAGGTTGCATGCACACCCGCATCCGTGCGTCCACTGCATTGGACTTGCACGGAATGATTGGCTATTTTACTCAATGCACTTTCTAATGTTTGTTGCACACTAGGTACATTTTCTTGGCGCTGCCAGCCATAAAAATCAGCGCCACAGTATTCTACACACAGGGCGTACTTGAATTGTATATCGGTCATTTGTTGTTATCTAATTGCGCAAGTAAATCATTAGCTTCAGCTTGTTGAGCGGTACTACCATGTTGCAACACCTCCTCTAACAAACTGACCGCCTCATCTGTTTCACCCATTTCAATATAGGTTCGAGCCAAATCTAGATCACTGGCAAGTTCATCATCTTGAACCTGTTCCTCAGCGGGAACCTCAACGGGTATGCCTTCAATATTTTTTAGCACGTCTAAATCCGGTTCTTGAGCAGTAGTCTCAACCTCCTCAGTCTCAGATAACAGTACATCAACATCTAAAAACTCAGGGCTATGACTGGTGTCTAATGCTTCTGTATCAACACCATCTGAGTCAGGTTCGGCTTGAGGCTTGACTACGTCGGGTTGCTGCTTGCGAAATAACCATAAGCCAAACACAATGAAGCCTGTAAAAACGGTCAAAGATAACACAGCAACCACTACTAACGGCTCTGTTAAAAGTACCTTAAAATCCTCAACCCATTGCGATGAGTCAGCTTCAGACTGAACTTTTGGGGGATTGTTTATCAACGTTAAGAGGTGTGCTTGTAGTGTGGCTTGCTCCTGTAATTGCGCCTGTACATCCTGGGTGACTTGTGTATTTAAGACATCAACTTGCTCTGCAACCCGCTCTAATTGTTCAGTAAGACGTTGATTTTCTGTTAGGAGCGTTTGGATGGTGCTCAATGAATCTGCATATTGTGCTTGGATGTCATGAATTATCTGTTGTTCGACGATACTGCTAGTCCATTGTTTATCGTCACCCTCAATTTTCCGTTCTGCTTCACCCAAGTCCAAACTAGCAACAAAATCAGCACTTGGCATCTCTAGCATCACACCGTTGCGTAAGTGACTGACGTTATCATCAATAAACGCGTGAGGGTTTTTAAGGTAAATACCATACATGACGGGATATAATGAATCCGGTCGAGGTCCCAAGTATTGAGCCGAATTGCGATAGCCTTTGGCTATATTCCACAAAGTATCTTCAGCTTGGACAGGGCCAAAGACAGCATCCGCTGGCGCTGTTGCTTGGGCACTGCTGTCTTGCGCAGTAGCAAGCTCGCTGGTCGTCGCGATACTTGGCAGTGTCAGCACGGTTAGTACAAACAGCAGTATGAACTTAAATATATGCATTTACTGGGTTCCTCGCATTTTACTAATGCTGTTAATTCAACGAGTTAAATACCACTCTAAAGATAACATAGACTGACTCTAAGGGGTAACTTTTGCTTGGACTCTGAGAACTACAAAGCCCTGATATGGCGAACATATCAGGGCTTTTTAAGGATAATACGTGGTTACAAGTATTCTTTGACCAGTAACTCTGCAATTTGCACACTGTTTGTTGCAGCGCCTTTACGAATATTATCTGAAACCACCCACATATTGATACCGTTGGGGTGAGAAATATCATTGCGGATACGACCAACGTGCGTCAAATCATTGCCGCTCGCACTACACACTTGGGTAGGGAAATCCTCTTGAGAGGCATAGACTTTTACGCCAGGTGCTTGAGCAAGTAATTGTTTGACGTCTTCTGCGTCAATTGGCGCACGCGTTTCAATGTGAATCGCTTCACCATGACCATAAAAAACAGGTACACGAACTGCAGTTGGATTGACTAAGATCGTATCATCACCCAAGATTTTGCGCGTCTCCCACACCATTTTCATTTCTTCCTTGGTGTAGTCATTATCTGTAAATACGTCGATTTGAGGGATCACATTAAATGCGATTTGACGCGCAAAGTCCTCGTTTTTGACTTCGCGTGCGTTTAACAAGTCTGCAGTTTGTTTCGCTAATGCTTCCATTGCAGACTTACCTGCGCCAGATACAGACTGATAGGTACAGACATTAATTCGCTCAATACCGACCGCATCGTGGATAGGCTTCAACGCGACTAACATTTGAATGGTCGAACAATTTGGGTTGGCAATAATATTGCGATTTCTAAAATCAGCCAACGCCGTCCCGTTCACTTCAGGTACAACTAAAGGAATATCGGGCTCATAACGGAAGTGTGATGTGTTATCAATAACCACACAACCCGCTTCTGCTGCGATAGGTGCGAATTTTTCAGAAATATTGCCACCAGCAGAGAAGAAACCTAGCTCAACCTGAGTCCAATCAAATTTATCCGCATCAAGTACTTCGACCTCTTTGCCTTTGAAAGTGACAGTACCACCAGCAGAACGTGCCGAAGCAAGTGGGAATAATTGTTTAATTGGAAAATCACGCTCGGCTAACAAATCCATCATGGTTTGGCCTACAAGACCTGTTGCGCCTAATACGGCAACATTAAATGATTGAGACATAAACTTACTTAAATCCTGTATTAGATTAACGATTTGGTTGTAAAACCAAGATTCTGCAATACTCCAGCAACATACGCATCGGCACATGTTACTTCCAGTACTGAAAATTCTCGACGTACTTTGGTTGTAGGGTCTAGCTCTGGTTTGCGATACGCCTTGCGCAATTCACTAAAGCAATCAGATTGTGCCATTTTTGCGCGAAATTCTCTATCATCAATTGCTATATCATATATTTCCCAGACCAATGTCGTAAGATCACGAATAGTTAGCTGTGCTGTATGACAGGCGTACGTTTTATGGCATTTAGGTAAGAAATCATGCATACGCAAAGAAGCATCCTGACCTATTTGTTCAGCTAGCCACTCATATAGCATAAAGGTACCACGAGTTTTACCTTCCAAGCTATGACCAGCAATATGTGGTGTCGCAATCAATGTATGCGGAATCAATGCGGTTAAAATATCAGGTTCATTTTCCCATACATCGAGTACCAAAGTCGGCATTTTTTGCGATTCACACAGTTTTAGCAGCGCATGATTATCAATGACTTCACCACGCCCAGCATTTATCAGAATTTGTTCGGGACGCAGTTGTTGTAACACCTCAACATTGAATAAGTGAAAGCTTGGATACGGGTCGTCTTTGACCAGAGGTGCATGTAGACACACAATATCACACGCTACAATTGTAGATAAATCAGCCCAGGGCTCATCGGGTTCTTGGGTCGCCCGCGGCGGATCATAACAATGCACCGTACAACCAAGTGCACGAAACTTTTGTGCGACTCTCGAGCCCACTTGACCCACCCCAACAACGCCTACCTTGAGCTCGCTCAAAACACTGAGGTCGTGTTGCATCTGTATTCGTCCCGTAGCTAACAAGGCGTATAATGCAGCACTGAGTGCGTATTCTGATACAGCTTGGGCATTACAACCCGCCGCGTGATACGCCTTCATTTGGGCAGTTTCTAGCGCAGCGAAATCAAGATGGTTGTACCCTGCTGTCGCGGTCGCCACGTACTGGCATTGGCGCAGACGTTTGACCAAGTCGGCATTCACTTTGGTGGTTGAGCGGATCATGAGCGCATCAGTGTGACTGACATCAATGTCGTTGACCTGAGCATGATTAAATTCTTGGGCGTGGCCAAGACTGGTAAATACCTCTTTGGCAAAAGGCATATTGTCGTCATAAAGGATGTGCATCAAAAATTATTCTTGCCAAAACTTTCGTAGAGCTAAGTATACGCTATTTGGGTCCTCTAGTTGAGGATAATGTCCAACATTTAGTGCAATTGAGTAAGCATCTGGCAGCAAAGCCTGAAATGCGCGTAACATATGCTCACCCGAGATAGGATCGGCTACACCGTTAATAAAACCGAGCGGCACAGGCGCAGCGATGAGCGCTTGCCGCCACACTCGTTGATATGTTTTGCGTTCATCCAAATAATCCAACAAGCACGGGATCACTCTGCGTCCTTGCTTGGTATTGATTAACTGCCAAAGTGCATCGATTATTGGTTGACTAGGCGGCGTGTCTGGACCAAAAATGCGCGTAAACCCTTTGGCTAATGTGACTTGAGTCATCAACTTAGTGAGTATCGAACCCAATGGTGAATGTAGCAATTTTTGGGTAAAAATCGGGCGGTGTAAATCCGCAAACAAGCCGCCATTGAGAAAAGCCACACTGTTGATAAAGTCTGTCTCTCCTCGGCGCAACAATTCTTGCGCAACAGATACCGCATAATCATGGGCGACTATATGAACCTGAGCCATGCCCAGATGCGCCACAAACGCTTCAACTATATCAGCTTGTTCCAAGATGGAATAACGATGAGGGTAAGGTTTATCAGATAACCCAAACCCCAAAAAGTCCAACGCATACACTGGACCAAGAGAGGCACAATCTGTTGCAATCCTATGCCAATCATAACTGGCACTGGGGAAGCCATGCAGAAATAAAATTGGGGTGTCCGCACTATCAGTTATCGCAGTTGCGCGGTGCCAATAAGCAATGTTAAAACCGTTAAACTCAAAATACTGAGCGTATTTTTCGTAGTCTTTGAGTTCTGCAAACATCAGTCGCGAAAACCTGGATAATGCCGGTCAAGCTTGCGCAGGATGCCAGGCCATGCGATACCACCAAAATGATTATGGGTGACCTGTGCGCCCTGTTCCTGCACGGTGGCAATGATCTCAGCTGGCACTTCCACTAAGGGCTGCCCAGTAGCTTGCGCTAGCAATTGAATTTCACATGAGCGTTGGAAGAAATACATATTCAAAAAGGCATCTTGGACACTCCCTCCCGTTGTTAACAAGCCATGACTGCGCAACATTAAAAACTGGTTTTGCCCAAGATCCGCGACTAGGCGCGCTTTCTCATCTTCTCTGAGTGCAACTCCTTCGTAATCGTGATAGGCCAAGTTGCTAAGCGGCAGCATAGATTGTTGTGAATAAGGTTGTAACCCTTCAGCTAATGCCGCCACTGCCACTCCTGCATTAGTATGCAAATGTAAGACACATTGTGCATCTTCCCGAGCCTCGTGGATCGCTGAGTGAATCGTAAACCCAGCAGGATTGATGTCATACTCACTTTCCATGACCTTTTTGCCATGCAAATCGACTTTGACCAAAGAGGAGGCCGTCACTTCTTCGAACATCATGCCATAAGGATTAATTAAAAAATGTGGCTCAGTACCAGGTACCCGTGCCGAGATATGAGTAAAGACAAGATCATCCCAACCATAATGCGCGACGATGCGATAACACGCAGCCAAATTGACGCGTAAGTCCCATTCTTCAGGGGTAACTAGGCTTTGCATAAAATTCCTTATCAATGTTTATTTTAACAATACGTTAACACATAATAATTCATCGAAGGAACAAAAAAATATAGATGTATGGAAACGGTAAAAAAGGTACAAAAAAACCAGATTGAGCATGAGTATCTGCAATCTGGTTAGTCATTGCTTCGCCTATTTTACGCCACCGCAACTATCTCACTGTTACCTTGATATAGCTGTGGTGAAGCATATTACTTGCCTTCGTATTTTTGCATCACTAAGGTTGCGTTGGTGCCACCAAAACCGAAGCTATTGGACATGATTGTTTTGAGTGGTTGCTGACGTGTTTCCGTTACAATATCCAAACCTTGCGCCGCCTCGTCTAAGGTTTCGATGTTGATCGACGGCGCGATAAAATCATGCTCCATCATCAAAATACTGTAAATCGCCTCATTCACCCCTGCTGCACCTAAGGCGTGACCAGTCATAGCTTTGGTTGCACTGATCGCTGGAGAATCTTCACCAAACACTTCTTGGATCGCTTTGAGCTCTTGGACATCACCGACTGGCGTTGAGGTACCGTGAGTATTGAGATAGTCAATTTTACCTTCGACACCTTGCATCGCCATTTGCATGCAACGCACTGCCCCTTCGCCGGATGGCGCCACCATGTCATAACCATCTGAAGTTGCACCATAGCCCACGATCTCAGCATAAATATGTGCGCCTCGAGCTAGAGCGTGTTCCAGCTCTTCAACGACAACCATACCGCCACCACCAGAGCTAACAAAACCATCACGGTTGGCATCATAGGTACGTGAAGCTTGTTCTGGTGTATCGTTATATTGCGAGCTCAACGCTCCCATAGCATCAAACTGCCCCGATAACGCCCAGTGTAATTCTTCACCACCACCGGCAAAGATGATGTCTTGTTTATTGAGTTGGATCATCTCTAAAGCATTACCAATACAATGTGCCGATGTGGCACAAGCAGAAGATATGGAGTAATTCACACCTTTAATTTTAAACGGTGTAGCTAAACACGCCGACACTGTCGAGCCCATACAACGCGTCACCATATATGGCCCAACCCGGCGCACGCCTTTGTTGCGTAAAATGTCAGCAGAATCGACTTGATGCTCAGAAGACGCGCCACCCGAGCCAGCAATGATCCCCGTGCGTATGTTGGAGACTTGGTCTTCGGTCAAACCTGAATCCGCCACAGCTTGTTCCATCGCTAAATAAGCGTATGAGGCAGCATCGCCCATAAAACGCAATTGCTTGCGGTCGATGTGCTCTTTTAAATCAATATCAACCTTGCCCCACACATGGCTACGCAAGCCCTTTTCAGCGAATTGTTCTGAAAACGTAATACCTGACTTACCTTGCTGAAGTGAAGCGAGAACTTCTTCTTTATTGTTACCAATGCTAGATACAATACCTAAACCGGTGATGACCGCTCTTCTCATAATAAACCTACTTATTTTTATAATCTGTGCAGTGTACTGCAAAAAGACCTAAAAACTGGTCTGCTGTTCAACTGCACCTAGAATAAGACGAGTCTTGTCTTGCAATAATATTACTTAGACACCTTATTAACTGATACACGACATCATAACAAAATCACATTACAATAAAACTATCGCGCACTAAGGCATAGGTCTGACATGAAAATCAAAACGGCAGATGTAACATTTAACCCCTCTGGCACACCCGTAGCTCAAGCCTTTGATGACGTTTATTTTAATGATGGTAATGGGGTTGCCGAAACCGACTATGTCTTCATTAAACAAAATAACTTGTGGGAGAAGTGGTTAAATCATAATCAATCGCATTTTGTTATCGCAGAAACGGGCTTTGGGACTGGTCTCAACTTCTTGAGAACATGGCAAGTATTTACTGACTTTTTACATGCACACCCTGAGGCAACATGCCGGAATTTATATTTTATCAGTACTGAGAAATTTCCTTTAACCCTAGAGACACTCGCCCAAGCTTTAGAGTGCTATCCCACTCTTGATGCGCAGACACAAGCACTTATCGAGGTGTATCCACAAACGCTAGAAGGTTGTCACCGCTTGCACTTTGGGCATGTCATCTGTGACATCTGGTTAGGGGATGTCCATGATACCCTCCCTACGATTGCGTGTGGCACACAAGGTTTGGTCGATGCATGGTTCTTAGATGGGTTTGCTCCTAGTAAAAGTCCTGATATGTGGCAAGACACTTTATTTGCTCAAATGGCCCGTTTAAGTAAAATCAATGCCAGTGTTGCAACATTTACTGCAGCAGGACTCGTGAAGCGCGGATTACAGCAGGCAGGCTTTGTCACTGAAAAAGTCAAAGGATTTGGTCGTAAACGCGAAATGTTAACCGCAACGTTTACCCCAGAACACGATGTGTCCTCTTGTGCATACCGCACGATCACACCCTATTTTGACCGCTACCGTCGAGACGACCCGCAACCGCAAGGATACGAAACCATCCACATTATAGGTGGAGGGATTGCCAGTGCCAGCCTCGCTTATGAATGTGTATGCTTAGGATTGAAAGTCAAATTATATTGTAAAGATCCGCAACTAGCCCAAGCTGCCTCAGGTAATGCTATTGCTGGTTTCTACCCACAACTCAACGCTGATGCAGGTCACAACAGTCAACTCCAAGCGCATAGTTTTTTGTATGCCTCGCGCATGTATCGTTCATTAGCCAAGACACAATCCTTTGCTCATGATTGGTGTGGGGTATTGTTATTAGGATTTAATGATAAAGTTTGTGCCCGACAAGCTAATTTGGTTAAAAAAGGGGTTTGGCCAGATACACTGATCTACCCTGTTGACGAGCGAGAAAGTTCCCAGATTGCCAATGTAACATTACCGTACTCAGGACTATTTATTCCAGAAGGTGGCTGGGTCAACCCTCCCTCTCTGGTGCAAGCTTTCATCCAAAAGGCACAAAGCATGGGGGACTGTGAAGTAGTAACCGACTATCCTATTACTAGTGATGTACTTGAACCAGGGGCACGACATACGTTTTTGCCGGATGCCTCGCATGCATTGGTATTGTGTGCAGGACATGATAGTGCGAGTTGGTTGCCACACAATACCTTGCCATTGCGCGTCGTACGTGGTCAAGTTGAAGCATTACCGGTTACTCAAGCAAGTGCAAAATTAGCAACTGTGTTGTGTCACAAAGGCTACTTTACACCGGCTGTTGACGGTTACCACGCATGTGGTTCAACTTATACCAAAGACGATGTTGGCACCGATTACCGAGCAGAAGATGCACAGACTAATTTGGCCACACACCAAAAAGCACTTACCCAAGCACCTTGGATGCAGGCATTCACAGCAAGTACCAAAGGCAGGGCGGCTGTACGTTGCAGTACACCTGACCACAACCCCATTGTAGGTGCTTTGCCACATAGCCAAACACAACGTCAAGAACTCAGTGAACTGTATAAAGCCTTCCCCAGTCATCAATACCCACAAGGTAGTGTATATCCAAATACCTTTATCTTTGGTGGTCTTGGTTCAAGAGGTTTAACCACTGCCCCCCTATTGGCCAATGTCCTTGCCTCTCAGTTAGCTGGCTCACCTCTTCCTTTACCCCAGCACTTACTCAATGCACTGGCACCAAATCGTTTCTTAATAAGAGATTTGATTCGCCAACAACCTTAATAACCGCGAGTGTTGTAGAGAATGTGCACGCGTCAAACAGCCGCACCAGGGGATCATTGTTGTAACGTGGCCCACAACTGCCACACTTTGGCTTGGTCTTCTGGTGCCAGCTCCGCGTTGGCAAATGCCTGTTCAAGATTGTTTTTGACTATCGCATCAAGTGCCGCAATAGGTTCTGGATGAGCAGGATTAATTTGACTGACAGCTAATGAAAAATGCCCGTGAAAATACCCAGCTACAAACAAGTCATCGTCGCTGCCAGTCTCGACTACTTCATTCAGTGTCGATTCTACTCTTTCTACAAAACGCTGAATGTCTTCATACATAATCTACTCCAACTCGGTACAAAACATGATCGCGATACCCCGTAATCACTTCAATCGGACCGGATAAGGCATGATCAAGGTCGACATCTCCTGTATCACAGTGTAAAGGCCGTTGTTGCAGGGCATTAATTTTCGCCTTGGTTGCCACGATGATAATATTTTCACGACCAATGGCTTTAATCAGCGCTGGCGATAACTGCTGATTACCTCGACCAAAGATGTGCCCTTGTCCACCAATCAAGGTAATAACGAGTTTACACGGATACTGTTGCTTGATCGCAAGTAACTCATGGGCGGTGCAATCATTGGCAAGGACTTCATCAGCCACCACCACATCAACACCAAGTAGGGTATTGTCCATGCCCCACTCTTGCATGACAAAATCAATAGTCGACCCCGAGCCCATAATAAAGGCATGCTCAGGACATTCATCACGAATTTCTTGCAAGTACGCCGCTAAATCCGCCAACACTAACTCATCTGATTCTTTGCCACCCATTTTAACCGCTTGCATATACTGCAACTCACTGGGCACAAGCAACTCACCGTGATGTTTGGCAATCACTGTTCCAGCCCTAAACTGCGCCTCATCAATGTCGCGTACATCGGCATGCTCTGCGCTAACCAATTCGCCACTGATCATTTTGGCTACAACTAAACCCGCAGCTTTTGGGCTGATCGCATATACACCTGAATGAATTTTACATCCTGCAGGGACGCCTAGTGCTGGAATCGTACTGGGCCATACACTACAGATATTGCGAGCGGTTCCGTCTCCGCCAGCAAATAGCAGTACATCGAGTTCACAAGACGCCAGTACTTTGGCTGCCTCTATCGTATCCGTCGCTTCTGTTTGTAAGGGATCCGCAGTAAATACCACCTGTGTGGTAAAGCCTAGACGGCGCGCCAAATCAGCCCCCATCTCACCACTTACCGTCACGATTTCAATTTTTTGCTGTAAATCGATTAGTTGGGTTAACGCAATTTCAGTTTTGTTATTGGCCTGAGGGATAGCACCTTGTGCTAAGGCTTGGGCTCTAATCTCTGCACCATCACTACCTTTTAAGGCCAACGCACCACCGATACCAGAATAAGGGTTGATAAGTAATCCAAGCTTAAACGGACGTTCTGAACGAAATAAAGACATACTAAGCTATACTATTGAGAAATCGAGTCAGTATACATGCGTTGCGCACGAGTCAAAGGTTTGCTCACACAAGCAGGAAAGTAATGTTGCCGCAGGATATCAAGAAAAATCTGTGCACGTTGAGGAAAGCCGTGATTGAGCAACTGGGAGAGTTTGTATGCCACTGCTGATTTAAAAGCGAGCACATCGGTCTCCACCCCATTCAGATTATCAACTGAAACCGAAAAGTCTTTACCGCACGCCAGGCAGAATGCCCATTCAATAGCCTGAGGAAGTACTTCTACTTGTTCAAAGGCTTTTTGTTGTTCTGCGTTGCGTCCGTCAGGCGCATACCAATAACCATAATCAACTTGCAGACGACGTTCAAAGCCCGCTATACACCAATGAGCAATTTCGTGCAGTGCTGAGGAAAAAAAGCCATGCGCAAAAATAACTTGATGATATGCGCATTCTTCATTTGCAGGCAGGTATAGAGGCTCGTCTGTCCCTTTGATGAGGCGAGTGTTGTATTTATGATAAAATGTCGTATCGAAAAGCTGGATGAGTTCATCCACATCAAACCGCTTTTCTTCACCTTTAAGCATGAAATCACCTATATTATTAAACTTTAGTTTATAGGTTTTCTTCGTGCTTATGTAGAAATAATTATGTGTTTTAACGAAAAAATTGCGTAACATCGTATACATGCAAACAAAATTTTCTAAATCTCATGCTTTCATCATACCGTGGCCAATCTGCGAGACAGTGATTGATCACTATGGTCATGTGAATAATGTCGCTTATGTCAAACAGTTAGAGACCACTGCTTGGGCCCACTCTAACCATTTGGGTTTGAGTATAGAGCAGTACCAAACGTTGGACCGCGGAATGGCCATCACAGAACACCATATTCAATACCGAGCTGCAGTTAACGTTGGCGATACACTACATTGTGCCACATGGATAACCCACTGCGACCGACGTTTATATCTCACACGCTATTTTGAATTTTATTCACAATATAAACAGACCGTTGTGCTGACCGCGCAGACACACTTTGCTTGTATTGCGTTATCCAGTGGTAAACCCGCTCGCATGCCCGAAGCATTTGCGCAACCCTATTACGCGGAAATGCTCAGACAAGCTAATGAACAAGAGTGCTGAGGAGGCGAAATAACATGTTTAAATGGCTGCTACTCTCTATTGCTCTCAATATCGTTTTGATATTCATCATCCTGCAGCAACACAACACGAATCAGCCCCATAGACAGGTGGTGGTACCCGAAAAACCCCATCAAATTGTCAATCAACTACCGGTGGTACCACCAGCAAACCAACCTTTAGCTCAACTTCCGGTGAATGAACAGTATGCAACCAATACCCGCACACCTGTCACACGCCAAAACGCTCAATGGCAAACCTTAGAGGCATTAGCTCAAGCAGGTGATTGGCCAGCGATACAAGTACCTCTGCAAGAATATTTGCGCCGCTTTCCCAATGACCTCACTGCGTTATTTCTGGAAGCTCAATGGGTGTTTTTTACACAGAGTCCAATCGAAGGTATCAGTGCGATGTATCGTTTGCTCACAGCATCAGATGACAACCAGTTAAACCAACAAATCCAGACCTTTATCCAAACTTATACGCAAAGCCGTATCAGTCGTTTGATCAGAGATCAAGACTGGCAGGCGTTGGCATTGTTTAGCGAACCGTTATTTACGCTTCAACCCGAGTCACGGGCTTATATTAGAGCCTTAGCCATGGCGTACGCATATTTAGATTTGCCTTCGGCAATGGAAAATACGCTCGCCAGCTTACCCTATGATGATACGCTCGCACAGTACATCCGGCAGCTTTGGCAAGCCCGTTATCAACCCCCTAATGAAAACGCATCAGTAAAAGAGCGGACAGACAACCCGCCTTTTGACATCATAGCGTTGCAAAGCCAAGCACAACAATTTTTGGTCCCCATCCAGTTTGCTGATCGTGCTGTACTTTTGTTACTCGACACAGGTGCCAGTACTACCGCACTGACAACGCAAGCGTTGGCCCAAATACCAGACACACAACGCACCTATCTTAGGGATATCGACGTCAAAACAGCCAATGGTATAGTCCGAACTGCACTATATAGAGTCAAAGAAACGCGGTTCGGACAACAGCAACTCAATGATATAGAAGTCATTGAACTGCCTGAGAATGAGGGGAATACTGTGGGTTTTGATGGTTTATTAGGGATGAACATCTTGTCCAAATACGACTTCATACTAGACCAAGATGCAGGATTACTCGAGCTAAAGCGTTTGCGTTAATAAACTACACCAAAGGCTCTTCATCTGGCTCTAGCAGACTGACCGTGGTGTTGGTTTCACCCAATATAAAGTGTGCTGCCTGCTCTGCAATCATAATGGTTGGCGCGTTGGTGTTCCCCCCTACGATGGTTGGCATAATAGACGCATCAACAACACGTAAACCTTTAATCCCGTGTACGTTTAGGCAGGGGTCGACTACTGCCATTGGATCGTCCTCGCGTCCCATTTTACACGTTCCCACTGGATGATAAACTGTTAGTGCCTGTGCTTGTACGAACGCCAGTATCTCCTCATCTGTTAGGGTCTGGCATGCTGGCGCCATAGGTACAGGCGCGTATTTGGCAAAACTGGGTTGTTGTAAAATTTTGATCCCCAAGCGCACAGCATCAATCATGGCTTCTGCATCTCTACTATCGTTGAGATAATTCGGATCGATAACAGGGGCAGCATGGGGGTCGGCAGAGGCTAACGTTATATTGCCTCGACTGTATGGATAGAGATGACAAACATGCAAACCAAATCCATAATCGCTTGCTATTTCACGACCGTGATCAAGTAATACAGCTGGGATAAAATGAAACTGCAAATCAGGACAGTCTTGACTACCGTGACGCGAGAAGGCAAAGCCGCCAGCCTCAGCCACATTCGACGAGAACAAGCCTTTGCGCGCAGTCGCGTATTGCCATAACCCGCGCATAAATTTGGGTAACAATCTTGGCAAAGCACCGTAACCCACCGCTTGTTTGGTTTTCACTTGAATAATCACATCAAGGTGGTCTTGAAGATTTTGCCCAACACCAGGTAAATCATATACACACTCAATGTGATGCTTAGCTAATTCAGCTTGCGGACCAATGCCTGAGAGCAGGAGTAGCTGAGGTGAGTTGATAGCACCACCAGCGAGTAATACTTCCTTGCTTGCGATGAGTTGGCTACGTCGTCCTTGCTCTTCCACCTCGACACCTTGAGCCGTTTTGCCTTCGAGTAGCACTTTACACACTAGAGCATTGGTTTTAACGGTTAAGCGGGGATGTGTAATAATAGGTTTGATATAGCCTTTGGCAGCAGAACAACGCGTGCCATTGACGTGTGTGACTTGGTAGAATCCTACGCCATAACGCAGTGCGCCATTAAAATCAGCGTTGTGCGGCAAACCTGCATGTTGTGCTGCGGCCACAAAATCATGAGACAAAGGGTCTTGATGACGTAAGTCTGTCACGCCAAGCGGGCCACCGTCACCATGGTAATCAGGATGATATGGTGCGTCGTATTGCGCATTAGCTTGTGATTGTTTGAAGATAGACAATACGTTTGACCAGGCCCAATGCTCAGAGGTGGTCTGAGCCCAGCTATCATAATCACGCTGATCACCGCGAATGTAGCACATCGCATTTACCGAAGATGAACCGCCCATGACCTTTCCTCTGGGCCAAAATAAACAACGATTATCTAGTTGTGTTTGAGGAGCGGTGTAATACCCCCAATTCGTCTTGGTAAATTTGGACAATAGTGCCACGCCAAAGGGAATGTGAATGAGAGGGTTACTATCCTTTGGGCCAGCTTCGATTAGGCAAACCGTCGCATCACTATTTTCTACCAGACGCCTTGCTAAGGCACAGCCTGCAGAGCCTGCCCCGACAATGATGTAATCAAATTGGAATATTTTATCCATAACCTTGCACTTATCGCCAAAAACCTACCGGTATTTAACGATATACTAACAAGAAAAGATAAATAAGAGACTAATTTCTGATGTTAATCAACTATATCTGCGGGTAATTCATCGCGAATATCTCGCCAAATCTTCCCAGATTCAATGCCGTATTGACGAATTAAACCAGGTACAGCTGCACTTTCACCTGATTGCGCGACAGCAATCAAATCTTTATAGAGCTTTGTCACAAGATCCCGTGCTTGCGGTTTTGAAAAATAATAGCCACCGATGCGAGAATACATCGCTTTGAAACCATTCATCAGTAACACGTAAACATTGTTGTTTGAGGCAAACGCTAAATCGTGGTTAATTTGGTAATCAAACGCAGCAAATGCATTGCCATCTTGTGGCACTTCTGTGTATTTGGACAAGATTTCGATGGCGCGTTCAGGATTGTGCTTGAGTGCCAAACGAATAAATACTGCCGATACGTTAGTGCGAGCAGCAAGCAGATTATCAATGAGGTCTTTGATATTAGCAGGATCTAGACGTGCAAGCGCTTCCAAGATATTGAGGCCACACGTTTCCCAATAATTGTTAACCTTGGTCGGTTTACCGTGTTGAATGGTTAACCAACCGTCGCGAGCAAGACGCTGCAATACTTCGCGTAAGGTCGTGCGGGTGACTCCAATTAACTCAGAAAGTTCTCTCTCTGCAGGCAGAATTGTCCCTGGAGGAAAGCGCCCACTCCAAATTGACTCGACAATGTATTCTTCTGCAAAACCTGCAGGACTTTGAGCTTTGTAAATCATGTTGCTATGCTTCATGCTGTAGATTGACTGATTGTACCAGATAAAATTTAAAAAGCGAAAATACCGACTATTTATTTATGTGGTATGCTGCTGTTGGGTGTTTTTTAATGAATATTACTTGAATCTCGTGGGGTTTTTAAAAATAATGCGACAATTAATTACTTCATCCTGTGCGCTGAACTAACCTAACTATCACGAAGGGATCTTACATGTCATTTGCTGCGCGTATGTGTACTTGGACCGAAACTAAAACACCATGGATTATTTTAAGCATGAGTGCTTTCTCATTGCTGTGTAGCGCTCTGGTATTTCAACATGTATTTGGCCATGAACCTTGTATTAAATGTATATATCAACGCACCGCTGTAGTGGGTTTATTACTCGCAGCTCTGCTCCCGGTTTTAGCCAATCATACTATCACTCGTCTACTGGGATATATTGGTTGGATAGTCGCAGCAGGTTGGGGTTTGTGGATCGCACAAGAGCATGTGGATATTATTTTTGCCGCTAATCCGTTCTTTGCCATTTGTGAATTTGTGCCCAACTTCCCAGACTTTATACCGTTGCACCAGTGGCTGCCCGCTATCTTTGCTGCACCAGGCAGTTGTGATGATACGCGTTGGCAGTTTTTATCAATGGGCATGGCCGAGTGGATGCGGATTATTTTTGCTATTTACTGTGTGATCTGGTTGGCCGTCATCGCAGTGCGCATCGGCCACAAAAAAGCGTTTTAAGTTATTCTACTAACGGCCACACAACAATGTAGTCCTCAAAATGTGCCATATCAGCATCTAATTCAGAGATTGTTTTGCCTCTGACACTGATGCCCGCAGTATGCATTTGTGTCTTTTTCCCCTTGTTCAACAAAGGATGCCAATCTGCTAGTCCCTTGCCTTCGTGCAAGCGGCGGTAAGAACAACTCGGTGGCATATAAAAAATATGCGGTAAATTGTCTTGTGTCAGTTTGACACACTGTGGTACGAGTTCGGTGCGTTTGTCATACACCGAGCATCCACACGTCTTGGTGTGCAAATATTGGCATGCAATATTCGTGAAGTGCATCTCTTCACCATCGACTTTGACATGCTCGGTAAACTCGACCTCATCGACATCATCATCGTCTATGAACTTGTGCAAACAACACTTAGCACAACCATCGCAAATGGCTTCCCACTGGGCCTCGTTCATATCCGCAAGCGCGGTATCTTCCCAATATTTTGACGCGATGAGTGCCTGATAAGCAGGCGTGAGTGTTTTGGCCATGTTAACGGTCTTGTTCTGGGTTAGGTGACAAACCGAGTTCAGCTCGATGCTGAGCTAACAAACTGGGCGTTGCTGGTGGTAATTGTAAATAAAAGCCTTTGTCTTCAAACGCTGCTAATAATTTATCTTCATCGACACCCACTAGCTTTTTGGTGGATGGCAAGGGAATTTGCATCACGAGTTTGGTCGCCCCAAAGCGCTCTAACAGCGCGTCGGGGACCGCTGAAAAGTCGTCTTTTTTGGGGACGTACAAATAGGTATCTGCTTTTTTCAGTGATTTGTAAACGGCACAGAGAATTTTCACAGCGTAGATCCTTGTTCTTGCATAATATGTTGGATTTTTTCAGCCAGCAGTGGCGCACGCCAACCGCATAATAAATCAGGTTGCATCCCCCACGCACGGGTATCATCGTAGTCCCACCAATACCATGTCAATACTTGATGGATCTGGCGTTTTGATGCAATCTCTGCCACATCACAATCCACTTGTTCGGCAACATCCTGGCATAGCGCTTTGATTTTGGCGAAGGTCGGTTTGTAGTTCGGCATGTTCGCCAAGCGATATTGTTTCGCCGGATATGAGGCTGGATCGCGTTGTTTGACCGTTTTGACTATGTCTACAAAGGTTTGTCCGTGTTTGCGTGCCTCTTGTGGTGCAACCATCTCTAATTGGAACAACGCACCTTTGTGTGTGGGCAGTTTAGTTGCGATTTCGTACAAACTCGTTTCACGAGCGATAAAATTTTGGGTGATGTCATGGGTTTTGGCATACTCTAAGCGCCATGCCCCTAAAGCCTGCAACACGGCTAGATTTTGAGGTGCTAACTTCCATGTGTTCTTGAACATCAAATACGCATCTTGGGGATCGAGTTGTGCCGATTTACGCAGTCCTAACTGTTCAATCTCAGCATACACCCACTGGATCTTATGCGCCGGTAAACTGGCGATTAATTTTTCATAGCAAGGTAATAGATACAGCACATCTTCCGCTGCGTATTGCAGTTGCTCTGGGCTAAGTGGGCGCTTGAGCCAATCGGTGCGAGACTCCCCTTTTTCTAGAGTAGTCTCCAGCATGACTTCTACCATACGGCCATAGCCCATTACGGGTCCAACTTTGGCATACCCCGCCGCAATCTGAGTGTCAAAAATAGGCTGAGGTAACATATCAAAAGCATGCAGAAAAGTTTCGAGATCTTCAGAACAAGCATGCAATACTTTTACTACAGCGGGATTGGCAAATAAGTCGACCAACGCAGTGATATCGTTAATAGCCAAGGGATCAACCAACGCAACCGCATGACCATCGTAAATTTGGATCAGCCCCAATTGGGGGTAAAACGTGCGCGTTCGGACAAATTCGGTATCCACTGCGATGGCTGGTTGCTGGCTGGCACGCGCACAATATGTGATTAAGTCAGCCGTATTATCAATGTACAAAAATGACACTTAACGTAGTTCTCGTCTGAGGATCTTCCCGACATTGGTCTTGGGTAATTCATCTAAAAACACGACCGATTTCGGGACTTTATATCCGGTTAAATTCGCCTTGCAATGGGCAATGATTGCTTCTGCCGTGATTGTAGCATCTTTTAAGACAACAAATAGTTTGACCACTTCACCAGAGTTAGGATGAGGTTCACCCACTGCAGCCGCTTCGAGTACGCCGTCGAGCATGACTGCCACTTCTTCAATTTCGTTAGGATACACGTTGAAACCAGAGACTAAGATCATGTCTTTCTTACGGTCGACTATATATAAGTATCCTTGCTCATCCATTTTTGCAATATCGCCAGTATGTAGCCAACCGTCAATAATGGTCTCAGCGGTCGCATCTGGACGTTTGTAATAACCTGCCATCACTTGTGGGCCTTTGATGCAAATCTCGCCTGGCTCCCCCACCGCAACCTCGATATTATCCTCATTGACAATTTTGACATCCGTGTGTGGCAAGGGTATACCAATTGCACCGGTGTATGCATCAATCGACAAGGGGTTCATCGTCGCCACTGGCGAAGTTTCAGTCAAACCATACCCTTCCAACAAAGGTGTTTTGGTGATCGCTTCCCATTTGTCCGCGACCGCTTTTTGCACGGCCATTCCCCCACCTAAACCAAATTTAAAACGGCTAAAATCCAAACCTGCGAAATCGGGGTGATTGACTAAACCATTAAACAACGTGTTCACTGCTGGAAAGATACTAAATGGCGTTTTCTTGAGCGTTTTCATCAATCCATCCATATCTCGCGGATTGGTGATGAGTATACTGCGTGCACCATAATGCATAAATAACAGACAACTCGCTTGTAAAGCAAAGATATGATACAGCGGCAGTGCCGTCACAACCGTTTCTTTACCAGCCTCTATGGCTTCGTCTAAAAATACACTGACTTGAGCTAAATTCGCCATCATCGATGCATGCGTTAACATGGCACCCTTTGAGGGGCCGGTCGTCCCGCCAGTGTATTGTAGAAACGCAATATCTTCAGGTACTAGCGTTACTGCTGTATGCTTCATCGCCTTGCCTTGCGCGATTGCATGGCGAAATGAGACATGCGGTCTGAGGGTAAAACTAGGCACCATTTTCTTAACGCGTTTGACAACCGTGTTCACCAACATGCGTTTGATAGGACTGAACATATCTCCTAGTTGCGTGTTGATCACATATTTGACAGAGGTGTCAGCGATCACTGCTTCAAGGGTAGCCATAAAGTTATCGACGATCACAATAGCCGATACTTCTGCATCGTTGAGTTGATGCTTTAGTTCGCGCGGGGTGTACAAGGGGTTGACATTGACTATCGTCATACCAGCGAGCATCCCACCAAATAAAGCAACAGGATATTGCAAAATATTTGGCATCATCAGCGCGATTTTATCCCCTTTGTGCAAGCCTAACGATTGACAATAAGCAGCAAATGCATGGGCATCTTCATGTAATTGCTGATAACTCAAATTGTGTCCCATGTTCGTAAACGCCGTTTGCGACGCATAGGAATGCGTTGCCGTCTCAAACATATCGATCAAAGTATGCTTAGGATCATGGGGCAAACCATCGCGTTGAATGTGTTGTGCACGTGAAGAATAGTGGGCTAACCAAGGCTGGCTCATAGTCTGTCTCTAATTATTTTTTTTCGGATTATACCCACATTTTAGGCATTTGTGCTGATTTTGCGAATTTTAAGACATTTTTGGCTTTTTCTTACCTAATGAGGTCATAATTGAACCAGTTATCACCATGATAGCGCCAACATAGGCTAAGGTATCTAGTTCACTATGCGCAAATTGAGCGGGGTCATAAGCTACGGCCAACGACATCGCTAGGTAAGTAAAAACAGGACCTGTGGCAATCACGGCACTGACTTTAGATGTACTCCACACTTGCATTGCTTCGGTAAATGCCCCATAAGCAATAATCGTATTCATACAGCAGAATAATAACGCGCCAGCTTGAAATAACGTCAATGTATTAATACGAGTAAAATCAGTCAGTGGAGCGAGTAGCACAAATCCACATGTATACATTAGCAACGTGCACTGTTGCGGACTAAATGAATTAAGTAGGGGTTTTTGAGCCAGTGCGTAAATCGCCCATGCCGTTGCTGCAAAAATAATAATAAACAGGCCAACGGTGTCTTCGGAGGCTGATGCAGCTATACTGTGTAGACGCTGATTAAAAAACAGCGCCATTCCACTGAGCAGCACCGCCGCGCCGATATATTGAAAACGCGTAAAAACCTCTTTGAAAATCACCACTCCACCGAGCATAAGTAAAAATGGCGCGAGTTGCATGACAACCTGCACCGTCTCGGGATTCAAATACATCAACCCAATGACATTGGTGACGTAGTTTAAGACCAACATCACTGCGGCAAACGCAATCCATGCCACGGTCGTTTTGGTGAACTGAGGACGTCTTGGTAGCTTTTTTTGCCACGCCAAAACACCTAAGACAAACACAGCCGCAAACAAAAAACGGTAAGCGGTGATAGTCGCTGCATCCATTGCTTGCAAACAGATTTTTAAAAAAATAGGGAGCACACCCCACAGTACTGCAGTGAGTAATGCGAGCAGGAACCCGTACACAGGACGGGGTGATTGCATGGTTTAGCCTTCGATAATGTCTTCTAACAATTGCGCGTATTCATCGATTTCATCGAGCAAACGCTGTTTTTGACGGGTTTCTAAAGTGGGGAAAATATCCGAAAACATCGCAATATACAACTGCTGATTGACTTCTCGAGCACGTTGATAGTCCGCGGGACGAAAGCTATCACTTTCTAAAATCAAAGTGCTTAGCTGCGCAGGGGCATCATCAATGAAATCTTTGCTGATCAAAACTCGGCGTACTTGGCTCTGCATATTTTCACTGTGCGCCATCCATTTGGCATAGGTAGGCTGTAGCTGCGGGGCATATTGCTCGACGATCACCGTTTGTTCCGGCGTAACATAACCCAATGTTTCTTCCATGCGCTCAACAATGCGATCCGCAAGTTTTGGTCGTTTACGCGTGCGCTTTTTGAAGTCTTGATAGTTCTCTTCGCGTTCATTAGCCATTGTGACAAACATCCGAGACATTTGACTGATATCTAACGTCATTGCAACAGTGACCACATCTTGCACGACATGCTCCCGCAAACGTTGCCAATGTCCTTCAAACTCTTGAGTGTGCTGGGTGAGGGTATTTCGGTTAATCGTGTTATTGTTTATGTCGCGCTTTAAACGTTGGAGTTGGTCTCGGTATTTAGGCATCTCATGACTGCGATGCCATGCTAACCAAGCAGCAATTGTGTCCTTCACTAGCGGTTTTTGTTTATCGGTGAACTCGATGTATTCAGACAAGTACCAATTGATTAGAAAATCCGCATTGTTATATGCGAGTTTGCCCGCGCAACCTGACATACCCAGACAAAGTACAAGCACTAACCACTTCTTCATAGATAACCTCAAAAAGACTGTACTACTTATACCTATGTGAATCTAAAAAGTTCAAACAACACAGTAGTATCAAGGTTGGATATCAAAACGCTTCAAAAAATGCATCCACCACCAAGCGGGGCCGACGAGCAAAAAGCGAAGATCTTCAAAGAAGGATGGTTTTTTACCTTCAATTTTATGGCCGATGAACTGCAAAATCCACATGACCACAAATAGCACGACTGAAAACCACAATACAGAAATACCAGATGCTTCAAGCAAATTAATCCCACCAAACACAGCCAAACTCAGTAAGGTCATCGCCGCGCCAATAGGGCCAGATAATTTGAAATAGTACATCAACATTGGGATCGTCAGTATGTGCGCAAAGGTAATGTCATACACAGCAATAAAATCAGGCACGGGGATACAATAGATTAAGCCAACGGAAACGAAAAAGATACTGGGTACGGCAATGCCATGAATAAGGACGTTGGTTTTGTTTTGATGTGACTCACCATAGTGTTCGAGTAATTTTTCAATCTGTCGCATGGTATGATCCTCCCATATAGACGCTGATGAACGCCTTTTATTATATTAATCTGCGCACCAGTGTAGCGCTTAACTTTGTTACTTTTTATGTTGTGCGATTTCTAGTTAGCACGCTGACTCAACGTTTGTATTTTAACACTTTTTTTACATGTGTATAGTTCACAATTTTTTGTTGCGTCCTACAATTAAATCTGTTTAAACCGATAAAAACTGATTAGACTTTAAAAATATACCAAGTTTAAGGAAAAGCCCTTGTCATCTCCGTATTTATTTCAAATTTTTCTGCATGATATCCAAGCGCAA
>JBEVCF010000004.1:12680-16592 GCA_040514355.1 Glaciecola sp. | reverse complement strand
TCAGCTAAGCCATCCGAAAACTCTCCGTTAACCACTAACGTTAGCTCATTACCTCGGTGGGTATGTTCAGGGACCTGGCCGCCATTTTCCATAAATATAAAATGCGCAGCAATTCCTTCACCGATGTCGACTGGTGCTTGCCATACTTTGCCCAATAACTTAGACCAGTTACCCGTATTGCGAACATATCTTCGCAACGGTTTAGGTACATCAAAAAATCGTCCATCTAACTCAATTTTTGGGGTTATCGTAGGTCGCGTATCAAGCATAGGCTTGGCCGTAATTTCAGCCAACATTTTTTCAAACGCAGGATCAGTCATTTCGTGCGCTGCAACATTTTCGATATCTTGGGCTAATGCTTGAGTCACATCATGGACATGCTGTTCGCATTTAGAACACATATCGCAGTGAGCAGAAATTACAAGTGCCATTGCTGAGGAAATATTCCCTTCAGCAAACTGACGCAATTGCTTGTCAGTGGGGTGGAAATTAATCATTGTCTTCTAACATATCCTTCAATCGCTGCAAAGCTAACCGAGTTCTACTTTTAACCGTTCCTAAGGGAATCGATAATTGATCTGCGACTTCTTGCTGCGACTTGCCATCTATATAGATAGCTTCTATCACGGACCGCTGCTTATCAGGCAAACTATTAAACAGCTGTCCAACTTGCTCCAAAGTAATTTGTTGATCTAACGACACCTCATTGACATCTGCTGTGGTTTCACACAACACAGGCCATAAGTCGTCTGAACAAATATCTTCTTTTCTGTTCTGAAGCTTGCGCAACATATCGAACCGTATGTTTCGCGCAATAGTAAAAATCCATGTCGATGGCGAGCCTTTCTCAGCATTAAATAAATGCGCTTTTTGCCACACATTCGACATGGTGTCTTGCACCAGCTCCATTGCTAACGCTTCATTGCCCATTTGTTTTAGGGCATAAGATCTCAACCTAGGTGCAAAATATCCGAAAATTTTGGCATAGGAACGCTTACAGCGCTCAGTTGCTACCGCAACTAAGTGTTGTGACATTTCTTGTGCACATTCCTTTGGCTTGCTGGTGTTAACTTTTTTATTTTCCAATGCAATTCCAACGAGCATAGCGGATCCCTTTTCCAAATTTCTTTCTTATTTTTACGAAGGGATACCAATTAAGATCAGTTTCTACTCTACCAGTCCTGACAGGTATTGTACAATTTTGCTACAGTCATTTTCTTGCAAAAACTCTTGTTTCTTCTGTGCATCTACTGGCAACAGTTCTAGCCAGCGATTAATTACCCAAATGGGATCATCAAAATCTGTTTTGTCATAGAGTGAATTGACTTCTGGATAGCGTTTAAATATCTCTTCAAGCTTTTTATCCATCGGGTATAACAATTCTTTGGTCGCAGTGAATTCCCACGACGGGATCATTTCGCAATCACCAATGCGCAAACCATCATGCTCTGTTCGAATATTAGTGATACGAACATTGCGCTGTCCCTCAACGGTTACACCTAGTAATCCATCGTCAAGCAGATTAAAATCCACAACGCTAACATACGTACCTATCGGGTAAATGTGTTCGTTGCGTTCCTTATCGCCTTGTGAATTAAGCATACAAATGACAAACCCTGTCTCAGATGCACACGCTTCTTTCACCATTCGGGTGTAACGTTGTTCGAATATACGCAAAGCCATCCGTCCGCCTGGGAGCACATGCGCAGATAATGGGAAAAGAGGGTGTGTAACCACGATTTCATCCTACAATATAAAACTTACACTATCTTTACGGTTTTTATGTCTGTGCGGATTAAAAAAAAGATGTATTTTTGAATGATCTTAGTAGTATTTACAGGTGTAAATACTACTATGATTAAAAGTGTAACGAATTTATG
Organism: Glaciecola sp.; assembly: GCA_040514355.1. Taxonomy (GTDB): domain Bacteria; phylum Pseudomonadota; class Gammaproteobacteria; order Enterobacterales; family Alteromonadaceae; genus Opacimonas. The sequence continues at coordinate 14,712 of JBEVCF010000004.1, read as the reverse complement.
ACAGTTTTAACGCGATTCAGCGAATTTTACAGTCGTCTAGACCTTTCAGACCTGCACTTATTGCCACAAATATACAGCGCTGATATTCAGTTAATTGACCCTGTAGGCACACATTGTGGACTCGAAGCATTAACCGCTTATTTCGAGGGCCTCTTAACCAACAATGATGCATGTGAATTCGATATCCTCAGTATCAGCGACCCCAAACACGTTCGTACATCTACTGTAGTACATGAGCAGTATATGGAAGTGAGCGTTGTCTGGCAGATGCATTTTGCTACCCCAGCCTTGAATAAGGGGAAACGCGTTACCGTTGATGGCATGAGCCTTTTACACATCCGTGACGAACGCATTTTTTATCATCGAGATTATTATGATATGGGGCAAATGGTCTATGAATATTTACCTGTGCTAAGCTGGTTAATCAATACAATTAAGAAAAGGCTTCGCGCATGAAAACCTTGCTGATAACGGGTGCGACATCGGGTATTGGGGAAGCGGTTGCAAAGCTTGCGGCAGATAAAGGCTTTGCTGTGATCGCATGTGGCCGCAATCAGGACAAACTTGCGCTGCTTTCGCAACATCCCAACATACGGGCTATTGCCTTTGATGTGACCAATCAAAACGCAACCATGCAAGCACTTGAGGGTATTCAATGCGACATTGCCATACTCAATGCCGGCACCTGTGAATATGTGGACATCGCTGCGGTTGAACCCGCTATGTTCGAGCGCGTCTTTGCTGCTAACGTGTTTGGTGTGGTAAATGTCATAGCCGCGTTATTACCCAATATGCAAGCCGGTAACAAACTCGTTTTTGTCGAGAGTCTGGCTCGACTTTTACCGTTTCCTCGCAGTGAGGCCTATGGTGGCAGTAAAGCAGCACTGCACTATATTGCCAAGAGTTTTGCTGTAGACTTAGCTCCCAAAGGGATCCAGGTCCAAACCGCATCACCAGGTTTTGTCAAAACCCCATTGACGGATAAAAACGACTTTGAGATGCCGATGTTAATTTCCGTGGAAGAAGCCGCGCGAGATATGCTCAATGGCATCCAAAAAAACACATCCAAATTTTATTTCCCTACGCGCTTTAGTTTGTTATTGCGATTTTTGCACTTGTTACCCGAAGCGGTACAACACAAAATCGGTTTATACCTCAGCGCATCAGCCCAAAAGAAGGCCTCATGAAAAAAGTAGCGATTATTGGAACCGGGATCTCAGGTTTGACCTGTGGTTACCTACTTCACAAACAATACGATGTGACATTATTCGAAGCGAATGATTATATCGGTGGTCATACAGCCACTAAAGACGTCGAACTCAACGGCAGACAATATGCAATTGATACCGGTTTTATCGTCTTTAACGATTGGACTTACCCCAATTTCAACAAGATCATGAATCAAGTTGGGGTTAACGCCCAGCCAACTGAAATGAGTTTCAGTGTCAAAAACCAGACTCAAAACTTAGAATACAATGGCAATAATATTAATTCGTTGTTTGCTCAACGTCGGAATATTTTTCGTCCGCGTTTTTGGCGTATCGTAACGGACATTCTTAAGTTTAATAAACTGTGTAAATCTGATGATGCCATCCAACATGCTGAACAAGGTATGACGTTATTCGATTATATCCAACATCATCGTTTGAGTGACGATTTTGCGCAAAACTACATCTTGCCAATGTGTGCGGCAATTTGGTCTATGACCTTGGAGGATTCTAAATCTTTCCCTTTGACCTTTTTCTTGCAGTTTTTTAACAATCACGGTTTGCTCAATATCACTGACCGTCCTCAGTGGTACACGATCATCGGTGGGTCTCGCGAGTATATCGAACCTTTGACGCGTGATTTCGCTGATAAGATCCACTTATCGTCACCGGTACAAAACGTCTTTAAAACAGAGCATGGCTTCACGGTGCAAGTCCAGCATGCAGATGACGAGGCAGTAACGGATTACCACTTTGATGAGGTTATTTTTTCTTGTCACTCCGACCAAGCTTTACAAATGCTCCAGCAACCCACCGCACTGCAA
>JBEVCF010000004.1:0-12670 GCA_040514355.1 Glaciecola sp. | reverse complement strand
TAGGTAAAATTGGGTATGCGATGAACGAAGTAGTATTGCATACCGATACGTCCGTGTTACCCAAACGCCCCCTGGCTTGGGCGAGTTGGAATTACTTGATTAAAGGCGAACCGGGAGAAGAGCAGGCGCCGGCTTCAGTCACCTACAATATGAATATCTTGCAACGGATCCAATCCGATACAACATTTTGTGTCACCCTAAATAACACAGAAGCATTAAACCCTGATAAAATTTTAGGTGTGTATCACTATGCACATCCGCAATTCAGTCCAGAAATGGTCCGAGCTCAACAGCGTCGCGACGAACTCAACGACGCGGGTGATGGATATTTTTGTGGCGCTTATTGGTATAACGGATTTCATGAAGATGGCGTGCGCAGTGCGTTAGACGTATGTCGTCGTTTGGGTGTAGAACTGTAATGGACTCTGCGCTTTATCAAGGTAACGTGATGCATCAACGCTTCACGCCAACCCAGCATAAATTTGTTTATAACATATATTTATTTTGGTTAAAATTGTCGGAGCTTGATGAACTTGCCAAGCTCCCCGGTTTTAATGTCGACCAAAAAGGATTGTTGGAGTTTCGTCAATCTGACTATGTCCATCGCGAAGAGGGCGAAAGTTTGAGTGCTGCCGTGCTACGTAAAATGAATGCGCTTTACCAGCAGCAATCCACAAGCTCTGAAGCGTCTGCAGTGATCACTGGAGATGTGTTTTTCATTGGGCAACCACGCATGTTAGGGTTGTATTTTTCACCCGTGAATTTCTACTTTGTACATGACGGTACACAATATACCTACATGCTTGCGGAAGTGAGTAACACGCCATGGCATGAACGTCACTATTACCTAGTTGATCTGCTTACACAAGCTGACACCGATAAGGTCTTTCACGTCAGTCCATTTAACCCGATTGATATGGTGTACAAATGGCACATTGCCCAACCCGACAAGCACTTTCGCCTGACCTTGAGTTGCCACCAAGAAACCAAACACATGGTGGCTGGATTGGACTTAAAACGAGTCGCACTCAACGCAACTTCACTGCGCCAAGCAAAGCGTGCCATCCCCAGCATGACCATCAAAACGGTGATCGGAATTTATTGGGAAGCCGTAAAACTATTCATTAAACGCACGCCTTTCTACGGACACCCCGGTGGCTTGCGTTCTATTACGAATCAAACCAAGGAATAACCCTATGTCTCAAGCAGAAGAAGTCATCATTCAACAAGACGCAGGTTCCTTAATGGATCGCTGGGCTAAAAGTGCCTTTTTAAGCGTCGTTAAACACTTACCTGATGGTATCTTAATTATTACTGAGCAAGATAAACTGGTGGGACGATTTGGCCCTGAAGGCAGTGATATCATTGCCGAGGTCAATATTCAACATATCAGAGCGTACCGCAAATTGTTGTTTGGCGGCAGTGTTGCCTCGGGTGAAACGTACATGGAAGGCTTGTGGACAAGCCCTAATGTAACGAACGTCATTCGGGTATTTGCACGTAATCTACCGGTTTTAGACCGCTGGGAAGCACGCTTTAAGTGGCTCATGTGGCCATTGCATAAGACCCAACATTTGCTCAATCGCAATTCGATTAGTCAAGCCCGCAAAAACATTCAAGCTCATTATGATTTGGGCAATGATTTGTACACCGAATTCTTAGATCAATCCATGATGTACTCTTCCGCTATTTACCCGCATGCCGAGGCGGATTTAGCCCAAGCACAACAAACTAAATTACAGACTATATGTGAAAAGTTACAACTCACCCCGGATGATCATGTAATTGAAATTGGGACTGGTTGGGGCGGCTTGGCTGTGTATGCGGCTAAACATTTTGGCTGCAAGGTCACCACCACCACCATTTCCGACGAACAATACGCTTGGGCTGAGGCCTGGGTTGCCCAAGAAGGCCTACAGGATAAAGTCACTTTACTCAAGCAAGATTACCGGACACTCACCGGTCAATATGACAAATTAGTCTCTATTGAAATGATCGAAGCGGTTGGTAAAGAGTATTTGCCGAGCTTCTTCAAAAAGTGTAATGAATTGCTTAAACCTAACGGACTAATGGTATTGCAAGCGATCACTATTGATGATCGCCGCTACAGCAGTTACAGTAAAAATGTCGATTTCATCCAGAAATATATCTTCCCTGGTGGTTTTTTACCCTCTCAATATATCCTCAATAAATGTGTCAAAAAATACACCGATATGAGTATTCGCGACTTGCATGATATCGGGTTGGACTATGCCCAAACCTTGTTGCATTGGCATGAAGAATTCGTGAAAAATTTAGAGAACCTCAAGCAAAAAGGCTACGACGACCGTTTCGCTCGCATGTGGCAGTTTTATTTGAATTACTGTGAAGGTGGTTTCCGCGAACGGACGATCAGTACCGTGCAGTTAGTGTTAGGGAAGTCTGGGCATATTAATACCTTGGCATTTAGGTAACACCCAAGCGCTTTGCATTGTCTTCGAAAAGTGAGTACGGCTTACTTTTCGTGTTGCTCTAGGGAGGGGTTGCGCTCCCCCCTTCCCTCAACGTCTACACGTCACTGGCTACGCTTAACAAGCATTGCCAATAGGCGATGCTCAAAAAATCTTTCCTAAGTGAAAATGCACATACCCTTTAGACAATAAAATTGGTAATATACTGCATCAAATTTACAAGGAAACGCACATGTCTGACGCACCAGAATTAAATTTTGAGCAAGCAATGCAGCAACTTGAGACTATTGTCAATCAAATGGAGCAAGGTGAACTGCCACTAGCAGAGGCACTTGCGAAATTTGAACAAGGGATCAAACTCGCACGCACTAGTCAAAGTATGCTTAAAAATGCCGAACAAAAAGTGCAAATGCTGGCTGCTGATCACATGAATCTGGAAGATTTCCCCAAGTAATATGATTTTTTTACCGCATCGTCAAAGCGAAGTCATGCAGTTGACGAATACTTATCTAAAAAGCCAGATTGAAGCTCTACCTGTGTTACCTAGCCAACTCCGAGAGGCTATGGAATATGCGCTACTCAGTCAAGGGAAGCGCGTACGTCCACTATTAATCACACTGGTATGTGATACGTTTGCTATCCCATTAAACAAAGCCTTACCGCTATTAGGTGCGATTGAGTGCATTCACGCATATTCACTCGTTCACGATGACTTACCCGCGATGGACGATGACGATTTACGTCGTGGTCAGCCGACCTGTCATAAACAATACCCAGAGGGCATTGCCATTTTAGTCGGGGATGCTTTACAAACATTGGCTTTTGATATCATTATGCACAGCACGGTATTAAGTAGTGATGAAAAAGTCCAGTGCACACAAATTTTGACACGGGCAGCGGGTTATCACGGTATGTGTGGTGGACAAGCAATCGATTTGGACGCAACTGACGTATCAATAGATATAGAGCAGTTGACCTTGTTGCACAACTTAAAGACGGGTGCACTCCTAACCGCCTGCGTGACCATGGCAGTGCAATTAGTCCCCGACTTACCAGAGGCAACACGCCAAGCTTTACGCCGTTACAGCCAAGCAGTAGGCTTGGCGTTTCAGGTACAGGACGATATTTTAGATGTCATTAGCGATAGCGTGACATTAGGGAAACCCAGTGGATCGGACACAGATTTAAACAAATCGACGTTTCCAGCTTTAATGGGACTTGAAGCAGCACAAGCGCATTGTGAAGCACTGCTTGAGGCAGCGTTGCAAGCTTGTGTGGATATACCAGAAAATACGCAGGGACTTGAGGATTTTGCCAAGTACATCATCCAGCGTAAACATTAAAAAAAGAACAATGACTTTAGAAATAGACCAGTACCCACTACTCGCATTAGCCAACAATCCTGCTGAATTGAGGACGTTGCCTAAAGATAAATTACCTCAACTTGCAGATGAGTTACGTCAATATTTATTGGCTTCAGTGAGTCAGTCGAGTGGACACTTCGCCTCCGGATTAGGTACAGTTGAGCTGACTGTCGCACTACATTATGTTTACCAGACCCCGTTCGACCAATTGGTTTGGGATGTGGGCCACCAAGCTTACCCGCATAAAATTTTAACCGAGCGGCGTGAACGCATGCCATCAATCCGTCAAAAGGGCGGGTTACATCCTTTCCCATGGCCGCCAGAAAGCGAGTACGATACCTTTGCGGTCGGACACTCCTCCACATCAATCAGTGCAGCGTTGGGCATGTCCATTGCGGCTGAAAAAGAGGGCAAAAACCGTAAAACAGTTGCTGTCATTGGCGACGGGGCTCTGACTGCCGGTCTCGCTTTTGAGGCATTGAATCACGGTGGTGATATTGGCAAAGACATGGTAGTGGTGCTCAATGACAATGAGATGTCTATCTCAGAAAATGTCGGCGCCCTTAACAGTCATTTAGCACGCTTACTCACGGGTTCATTTTACAACACCATCCGCGATGGCAGTAAAAAAGTCCTCAGTACCCTGCCACCGCTTAAAGAGTTTGCGTCAAAAGCAGAAGAACATATCAAAGGCATGGTCGTACCCGGAACGATTTTTGAGGAACTCGGGTTTAATTATATCGGCCCAATTGATGGTCACGATGTAAAAGGTATGGTCGATACCCTGCGCAACATGCGTAATATTGAAGGCCCGCAAATCTTGCATGTAGTCACCAAAAAAGGCAAAGGTTACGAATCAGCAGAAAAAGACCCGATCAAGTTCCATGCGGTGCCTAAGTTCAACCCTAAAGATGAAACACTGCCCAAAAGTAAACCTAGTTCACCAAACTATTCAGCTATTTTTGGCCAATGGCTATGCGATATGGCGGCTCAAGAGCCCGCATTAATGGCCATCACGCCTGCTATGCGTGAAGGTTCTGGCATGGTTGCGTTCTCGCAAACGTATCCAGAGCAATATTTTGATGTGGCCATCGCTGAACAGCACGCTGTGACACTCGCTGCAGGTATGGCTTCTCAAGGCCTTAAACCGGTCGTTGCCATTTATTCAACATTTTTACAACGCGCCTATGATCAATTGATCCACGATGTTGCACTACAAAATTTACCGGTGCTATTTGCTGTAGACCGAGCCGGCTTGGTCGGTGCCGATGGTCCTACTCACCAAGGTGCGTTTGATATTGCCTTCATGCGTTGCATCCCCAATATGGTCATTATGGTTCCTGGTGATGAAAATGAGTGTCGCCAAATGCTATTTACTGGCCACAAATACAATGGTCCAGCCGCCGTGCGCTATCCTCGTGGAGGCGGCCCAGGTGTGACAATTGACGATGCGATGTCAGAAATAACATTGGGTCAGTCTCGCACCATGCGTGAACGCAATACTGGACAACAAGACGAGATCGACGCGAAAATCGCTATTTTAAACTTTGGTACGTTATTACCCGAGGCACAAACGGCAGCAGACTTGCTAAATGCGACCTTAATTGACATGCGTTTCGTCAAACCACTCGACACGGCAGCCGTTGATAAGGCTGTTGCCGAACACGATTGCATTATTACTTTAGAAGATGGAGCAATTAAAGGCGGAGCCGGATCTGAAGTCGCAGAATACCTATTCTCAACCCAGCAAATGACGAAATTGTTGCAGTGTGGCTTACCCGACCAATTCATTATGCAGGGCACCCAAGCTGAAATGTATGCTGAACTGGAAATTGATGGAGCGGGTATTGTGGCGCAAGCTAAGCGTTTTTTAGACAGTTAATTTACAAGTAGGTATAAGTAGCCGTGTAACACACCGCAGGTCACTACACCTGCGGCAATATCATCGGCCATAATCCCTAGGCCGCCATGTAATTTACGGTCTAATACGCCAATGAATAATGGCTTTTGAATATCCAACCAACGGAACAACACAAATCCTAGCAGAATGGTATCCCAGTGCAGTGGGATCCAAATAAAGGCACACAACATACCTGCAATCTCGTCCCAAACGATACTACCGTGATCGTGTACTTCCATCGCTTCTGAAGTCACAGCACAGATTTTAATACCGATCACCGCTGCTAGGATAGCGACCACAACGAAGAGTAAGGATTGGGTATTGGACAATAACAATAACAAGGGAATAGCAGCTAAAGAACCAAATGTCCCGGGTGCCTTGGGCGCCAGCCCGCTGCCAAAACCCAATGCTAAAAAATGCCAAGGATTGCGCAGTGAAACTTTTGCTCTAAGCGCTTTGTCCATGTTATTCGTCCAGTGGTATTTCGTGTTGGTATGAGTGTGTTTGGGTCAGGTAAGCTTGGTTATGCAGTTTAAGCTCCAAGCCTTTCTGTCCAGTGATTTGACCAATACAGGTAACTGCAATGCTCACACTGTGTAGCTCGGTCAGCACTTCATCAAGATGGGCTTCGTTGATCGTAAACAGCAGTTCATAGTCATCACCTGCCCCAAGCGCAAGTTCATACGCATGTTCTAGCGAAACCAGCTCAGTCATAGCAGGTGATAAAGGTAGGTCTTCTACTCTTACCACAGCACCTACGCTAGACGCAGTCAAGATGTGTTTTAAATCACCGATAAGACCATCAGAAATATCGATACAACTGGTAATCTTACGCCTCAAGGACGTCCCTGCAAGCACTCTTGGAGTTGGGTTTAAATGCCGCGCCACTGCGTATTGCACTGCGTGCTCTGCACCACTTAACTCACCTTTGAGTACCGCTAGACCGGCTCCGGCATCCCCGAGTGTCCCCGTCACATAAATATAATCACCGGGTTGCGCACCAGAACGTGTTGCCACGCTTTCAGCAGGCACGAAGCCTTGTGCGGTGAGGGTAATACTCAATGGACCACGCGTTGTATCACCACCGATCAAATTCACACCGTAATACTCGCACATACGGGCAAATGCATCAGAGAAATCGGCTAACCATTCTTCATTGGTAGAGGGTAGTGTCAGGGCAAGATTAATCCAAGCAGGTGTTGCACCCACTGCAGCTAAATCACTTAAGTTGACTGCCAGTGCTTTTTGCGCAATGTCAGCTGGCGCTGTATCAGGTAAAAAATGCACCCCAGATACCAAGGTATCGGTCGTGGTAGCGAGTACGTGATTAGGTGGGATTGCCGTAATGGCACAATCATCCCCGACGCCGATGAGTACATCACGTCGAGGTTGGGTTTGATTTTTGAAGTATTGCTCAATGATTGAGAATTCTTGCATGGCAATTAGTTTTGTTCGTATTTCCGTAAGGTCTTAACGGCTTTGTCCAATACACCATTAACAAACTTGTGGCTTTCTTCAGCGCCAAAGTTTTTCGCTAATTCAATCGCTTCATTGATCACGACTTTATAAGGTACATCTACGCGTTCAACTAATTCATAAGTGGCAATGCGCAAGATGGCTTTTTCGATGGGATCGAGTTCTTCTGGCAAACGTCCAAGGTACGGTTTGACTGTTAAATCTAAATGCTCTACTTGTTTGACAGTCTCACCGAAGAGCGCTTGAAAATAAGCTAAGTCAACCTTTGCCATATTATTGGTAGTCGCAAGGTGTAATTCGATACTCGAGATATCATTACCCGACATCTGCCACGAATACACACCTTGTAGTGCCAGCTCACGCGCACGACGTCGCGCAGCGGGTTTCATTGCAGATTGACTCACTCAGCAGCCTCTTCAATCGCCGCAACCACGTTCACCATTTCCAGTGCACCCAATGCTGCTTCAGCGCCTTTGTTACCGGCTTTGGTACCTGAACGCTCAATCGCTTGTTCAATACTATCGGTGGTTATCACACCAAATGATACTGGGATCCCATAATCAAGTGAAACCTGAGCCAGACCTTTGTTACACTCACCAGCCACAAAATCAAAGTGCGGTGTACCGCCTCGAATAACTGCACCCAGTGCAATGATCGCATCATACTTACCTAATGCGGCCAGTTTCTTAGCAACTAATGGTAGTTCATAGGCACCTGGAACACGCACTAATGTCACGTCATCATTACTGACCTCGCCATGGCGCTCAAGTGCATCTAGTGCACCTTCCAATAAGCTCTCTACTACAAAGCTATTAAAACGAGATACTACGATGGCAAATTGTTTGCCCGTCGCTCTAATATTACCTTCAATTACTTGCATCGTATGTGTCCTATCAAATTTAACGCGATGGAGTATAGCATAAAAGATGCTTAACTCTCGTAAAAATCGCTGATGTATTCTACCACTTCTAAACCATAGCCAGATAAGCCTGAGTACTTCACTGGTTTAGATAGCAACTTCATTTTCTTCACGCCCAGGGCGACCAAAATTTGACTGCCTACCCCGACCGTCCGAGAAGAACCTTGCCACACTTTACCCGTAGGGAGTTCACCCCTATCCTCAGCGGCATAGCGCTTCACTTGCCCTTCAATATCTTCTTTGGCCCCTAATAATACCAGTACCCCACCATCTTGTGCGATACGTTGCATCGCTTTGGGTAAATTCATTGAACGATTGACGCCACGGGTACTACCAAGCAAGTCGGTAAAGGTATTGTGTAAGTGCACACGTACCGTGGTCGGTACATCAGCAGTAATCTCACCTTTTACCAGTGCAAAGTGCAACTGCTCATCAATCACATCTTTATAGGTAATGAGGTCAAAATCGCCATATTCAGTCGGCATACTACAACGGGCAACTTCTTCAATCGACGTTTCGTTTAGATTGCGATATTCAATCAAATCAGCAATGGTGCCAATTTTTAAATCGTGCTTTTTGGCAAATGCTTCAAGCTCTGGACGACGGGCCATAGTGCCGTCATCATTTAGAATTTCAACGATAACAGAAGCAGGTTCACAACCAGCTAAACGCGCCAAATCGACACCTGCTTCGGTATGACCCGCGCGATTTAGCACCCCACCATCTTTGGCAATCAAGGGAAAAATATGTCCCGGTTGCACAATATCAGCAGCTTTTGCGTCGGGATGCACGGCAGCGAGAATAGTAGTGGCACGATCCGCTGCCGAAATACCCGTTGTGACGCCTTCAGCGGCTTCAATCGATACAGTGAAATTGGTAGAAAATTGCGCGGCATTTTTATCGACCATCAAAGGCAATTGCAAGCGTTTACAGCGCTCTGCTGTCATCGGCAAACACACTAAACCGCGGGCATGGGTCACCATAAAGTTAATCGCTTCAGGCGTCACATGTTCAGCGGCCATGATCAAATCGCCTTCGTTCTCACGATCTTCGTCATCCATCAAGATGACCATTTTTCCTTGGCGAATGTCTTCAATAATTTCTGTAGGGCTGTGGAAGGACATAATCTTTTATTTCCTGTTGAGGTAACCATTTTCCGCGAGAAAAGCCATACTAATATCGCTTTTCTCCTCGGTTTGTTTACCTTGCATTAATCGTTCTAAGTAGCGGGCAATCACATCCACTTCTAAGTTTACTTTGGTCCCTGTTTGATAGTGACCAATAATCGTTTTTTCAAGGGTATGGGGGATCAACCACAACATAAATTCATTCCCTTTCACTTCGTTGACTGTCAAGCTCACACCATCAACGGTAATCGAGCCCTTGTGCGCAATATAATGGGCAATATCTGCAGGCATTTTGACCCATACTTCAATGTACTTTTGCTGATCGATGATGCGAGCAATCTCGCCTACGCCATCAACATGTCCCGACACAATGTGGCCACCGAAGCGACTGGTCGGTAACATGGCTTTTTCTAAATTCACTGACATTCCTTCGTGATAATCAGCAAACCCTGTATATTTGATAGTTTCTTGCGAGACATCAGCGCAATAGTAATTTGTACCAAATTCAACCACAGTAAGACATACGCCATTCGTGGCAATTGAATCACCTAGCGCAACATCACTCATATCTAAGGTTGGGCAATCGACTTTTAAACGGATATCACTGCCACTGTGTTGCAGTGACGCTATTGTACCGACGGCTTCGATAATACCTGTAAACATATACCTCTCCTGCTTTACTTAGTAACGCGTAAAACGGTTTTTAAATCTGGTCCCACTCGAGTTTGACTGAGCACTTCAACGTCTTGGGCTTGGGTTAAATCATCTAAAGGGCTGATTGCAAATGCACTTTTCGCCGAGGCCCCTAAGAGCACCGGTGCTTGATACAAGACTAATTCATTGACCAAACCGGCATCAAGCAAGGCCCCGACTAAAGCTGGCCCTGCCTCAACCCATACGGCATTAGCTGGGGTCTGGGCGATATATGCCAATACTGCCTGTAAATCACACTGCTCAGTATCACTTGTTGCCATGCATTGATAGTGCGCAACATCACCGTATTGACCTGGCTTCGTAGCAGAAGCGGAAAATACTGTCGTAGTAGATTGCTGTAATAAGTATAGACCGGCATGCAAACGCTGTTGACTGTCCAACACAAAACAACGCGGTTGTCGCAACGCCACACTCGCACTCTGTTCTGCCAACGTTTGAGTAATCTGGGCGGGACATTCAGACAAGCGTACATTCATACTTGGATCATCGGCTAACACGGTACCTGCACCAGTTAAAATCGCATCGTATTGGGCGCGATAAGCTTGTACATCACGTCTTGCTTGTACTGACGTAATCCACTTAGACTGGCCATTTGCCAGCGCAATTTTACCATCGAGAGACATGCCTAATTTTACGGTCACCCATGGCATGTTGTGTCGAGCGCGATACAAAAAGTGTGGGTTTAAGGCTTCAGCAGCCTCATTCAGGCAACCTACCTCAACGTTGATCCCTGCGGCTTTGAGCATCGCAATCCCATTGCCCGCCACTGCAGGGAAAGGGTCTTGCATCGCGATCACGACACGCGCAGGTTTAGCTTCTATTAATGCTTGTGCGCACGGGCCTGTGCGACCAGTATGACTGCACGGTTCGAGCGTAACATAGACTGTAGAGCCAGCCGTCTCAGCGGTGGTTAATCCCGCCAGTGCATTGACTTCTGCATGAGCTAGGCCCGCTTGATGATGCCAGCCTTCACCAATAATGTTCCCATCTTTGACCAACACACAGCCCACCATAGGGTTAGGGCGAGCTGTAAAACGACCCTTGCGTGCTAACGTGATAGCCCGCGCCATCATCTCTTGGTCAAACACTGAAAATGACATGGTTAGTCCTGTTTCCCCAAGCGCGCAATCTCTTCGCCAAACTCTCGAATATCCTCAAACTTACGATATACCGAGGCAAAGCGTACGTACGCGACTTGATCGAGTTCTTTTAAGCCATTCATGATCAAATTACCCACGTATTCACTCTCAACTTCTCGTTCACCCGTGGCGCGTAATGCTGATTTAATATCGTTGATGGTTTTTTCGATTTTTTCGGTACTCACGGGGCGCTTTTCAAGAGAGCGCTGTAGACCTGCACGTAATTTTTCTTCATTGAAAGGTTCACGCGAACCATCGCGTTTGATCACCCGAGGCAAAACCAATTCCGCAATTTCAAACGTCGTGAACCGTTCAGTACACGTCAAACATTCGCGACGACGCCGTATTTGATGGCCTTCTGCCACCAAGCGAGAATCAATAACTTTGGTTTCTTGTTCATTACAAAATGGGCAAAACATCTTGTTGGCTCCACAAACAAAGAACCGGCATAAAAGCCGGTTTCTCAATAAATAAACCTGTCAAACTTAAGAGTAAACAGGGAAAGCATTACACAGAGCGACCACTTCGTCACGCACACGTGCTTCTACTGCTTCATCACCTAAGTTGTCTAGTACGTCACAGATCCAGTTTGCGACTTGACCTGCTTCGGCTTCGTTAAAGCCACGACGCGTGATTGCAGGGGTGCCGATACGTAAACCCGATGTAACAAACGGTGAACGTGGATCGTTAGGCACTGAGTTTTTGTTCACAGTGATATTGGCACGCCCTAGTGCAGCATCTGCGTCTTTACCCGTAATATCTTTATCAATTAAATCCAATAAGAATAAGTGGTTTTCGGTGCCGTTTGATACGATTTTATAACCGCGTTCTTGCATTACCGCTACCATCGCTTTTGCGTTTTTAACAACTTGTGCTTGGTAGGTTTTGAACTCAGGTTGTAATGCTTCTTTAAACGCAACCGCTTTCGCTGCAATGACGTGGCACAATGGACCGCCTTGGTTGCCTGGGAAGACCGAAGAGTTTAACTTCTTATAAATGTCTTCATCGCCACATGCAGAGATGATTAGACCTGAACGCGGACCGGCTAGTGTTTTGTGCGTTGTTGTAGTGACTACGTGCGCATGAGGTACAGGACTAGGATAGACACCTGCTGCAACAAGACCTGCGATGTGTGCCATATCGACTAGTAAGTATGCACCGACTTTATCAGCAATTTCACGGAATTTAGCCCAATCAACAATACCTGAATAAGCAGAAAAACCACCGATGATCATTTTAGGTTTATGCTCTAGTGCCAATGCTTCGATTTGCGCGTAATCAATCACGCCTGCTTCATCGATACCGTACTGGACTGCGTTGTAGATTTTGCCTGAGAAGTTGACGTGTGAACCGTGCGTCAAGTGGCCACCGTGAGCTAGACTCATGCCTAGTACGGTATCGCCTGCGTTTAATAGTGCACCGAACACAGCGGTATTCGCTTGTGAACCCGCGTGAGGTTGAACGTTGGCATACTCTGCCCCGAAGAGCTCTTTAGCACGTTCAATGGCTAAGTTCTCTACGATATCAACGTATTCACAGCCGCCGTAATAACGCTTGCCCGGATAACCTTCTGCATATTTG
>JBEVCF010000003.1:0-4492 GCA_040514355.1 Glaciecola sp. | reverse complement strand
GCATTATGTCGTGCCGCAATTGCTGCGGTGTATAAACCAAGTAACCTGCCAGTTTCTCGTGACCCGGCAGTGTTTGCAGAACTTAAAAATATTAATTTAACGGTAGAGCAATGAAAAAAATCGTCGTCTTAATGTGTGCATGGGTGCTGTCTTTTTCAGCGTGGTCACAGCTAAACATCGTCATTACCGAAGGGGTAGATAATGCGACGCCGATTGCGATTGTGCCTTTCAAATGGCAGGGTGAGGGGTTCTTCCCCGGTGAAATCACTGAAGTAATCAATGCTGATTTACGTCGTAGCGGTAAATTTAATCCAATTAGTATGGCGCGCATGCCACAGTTCCCCAATAAGGTTGAAGAAGTCAAATACCAAGCCTGGGTAGATAAAGGGATCAATACCATTGTGGTGGGTAGTATTAATGAAGTTGGGGCCAGTAGATATCGCATCGACTACGCGGTAGTGGATACGCTTAAAGGTGCGGAATTGGCTGGTGATAGTCAAATCTTAAAAGATGGACAACTGGTCTCGGCACAAGCACACATTATTGCCGCTCGGTCACTGACCATCTCTGGTGACCAATATCGTCAATTTGCACACCGTATCTCAGATGTTATTTATGAAGCGTTAACCGGTCAAAAAGGCGCATTTTTAACACGGATAGCATATGTCGTTGTCAAGGATCGCAAAACCCATGATTTGCCTTATCAATTGGTCATTGCTGATTATGATGGGGAAAATGAGACTCGCCTGCTGTCTTCACCTGAACCATTGATGTCACCTTCTTGGTCCCCTGATGGGAATAAGCTGGCATATGTCAGTTTTGAAAATGGTCGTTCACAGATTTTTGTGCAAGATATTTACACAATGAATCGAGTCAAAATTACCGATTTTAAAGGTATCAATGGCGCCCCTCGCTTTTCACCAGATGGGAATAAGTTAGCCATGGTACTGTCTAAAGATGGTAACCCTGAGATCTATGTGATTGATATTACTACCCGTGAATTATCTAGAATTACGCGACACCGTGCGATCGATACAGAGCCCTCCTGGACACCAGATGGCCAGAATTTAATTTTTAGCTCAGACAGGGGTGGTAAACCTCAGATTTATAGAGTAAATTTAGCAACTAAACGGGTTAAGCGTTTGACTTTCGAAGGTGAAATGAATCTTGGAGGGACAATCACCCCCGATGGTTCTGAACTAGTACTGGTGAATCGTACTAATGGCAATTATCATATTGCGAGACAGAACCTAAGCGACGGAGCAATGCAGGTATTGACCAAAACCTTTTTGGATGAATCTCCCAGTATTGCTCCCAATGGCAGTATGATCATATACAGTACATTGCATGAAGGAACCCAAGTGCTTTCACTGGTTTCGTTAGATGGTCGATTTAAAGCAAGATTGCCAGCTGTTGAGGGGCAAATTAAAGCACCCAGCTGGTCACCTTTTTTAATGTAAATTACACACCCTATTTGAACAACAAGGATACACTATGAAAACTTCAACTTCTTTACGCGCATTATTTGTTGCGGTACCTGTGCTAACTATGATGGCTTGTTCTTCAGGTCCTAGCGAAGCAGAATTAGCGGCTGAACGCAACCGTATTGCTGCTGAGCAAGCTGCGGCACAAAAAGCAGCTGAAGAAGCTAATCAAGCCCGAGTAAAAGCAGAAGCCGCACAACGTTTAGCGCAAGCTGAAGAAATGGTGAAGCAAGAACGCGCTGCGCTAGAAGCAGAGCAAACAGTATACTTTGACTTTGACCGTTCAACGATTAAGTCTGATTATTACAGTGTGTTAGACAAGCATGCCGCATTCCTTGTAAAAAATCCTAACCAAACCGTTACGGTGCAAGGTCATACTGACAGCCGTGGTACACCTGAATATAACATCGCTTTAGGTGAACGTCGTGCCCAAGCCGTTGAAACTTACTTATTAAACGCTGGTGTATCTGCATCACAAATTACAGTGGTATCGTTTGGTGAAGAAAAGCCTGCAGTATCTGGTACATCTGAGTATGCAATGGCGCAAAACCGTCGTGCAGTTGTTGTATACTAAGTAATATCTAACACGGGATTATATGTAATCAATATGGATATTCTAACTTTGCCAAAAGCGAGTCTGGTAGCTGTGGGTTTGGGATTGAGTGCAACCGCGCTTGCCCAAGCGCCTGTGGTTGATTTAAGCTCAGTAGATCTGGCCACCAAGGTGGCTAATCTTGAGCGAGTGGTACAATCTCGTACCCGTACTCAGCAACGCGCCCAAGAGCAGATTAATGATTTGCAAATGGAACTCAGTATGATCCGAGGCAAAATTGAAGAACAGAACTTTCAAATAGAGAAGATCCTACAACGTCAACGCGAATTGTTGTTGGCGTTTGACGTACAATCCCAACAGTTACAGCAGGCCGCTACCAGATTAAATAACCAAGATGGTGGCGTGACCACTGTAGCCAAACAGCCCGTGTCAACTTCATCAACTCCGACAGCTGGCTCGACTAGCGATGTTGGTAACATTGAGAACGAAACAGAGGCTTATCGCGCAGCAGTGGATTTGATCCTTAAGCAACGCGATACCAAAGCAGCCATTCCAAAATTAGAAGCCTTTGTCCAGAACTATCCTGAATCGAAGTTCAAACCTAATGCACATTACTGGTTAGGCCAAATTTTCTACAATGAACGTCGTTGGCCTAAAGCTAAGGAGCATTTTGGGATTTTGGTGGCGAATTATTCTGATTCAAATAAGATCGCGGATGCGATGTTGAAGTTGGGTATTACCGAGAAAAACTTGGGCAATACCAACAGCGCAAGACGCTTACTGTCGACAGTAACAGAAAAGTATGCTGATTCAACCCCTGCCAAGCTTGCGCAGGAGCAATTAAATCTCTTATAAGATGCTTTACGCTATTTAGCGCATTAAATGTTCATTAATGTTATTTTTTCTGTCGCATTATTGAGCATAAATTTGAGGTGTTGTTTAATAAACCGACGGATTTAGCTTTTTTTTTGGAAATTTTCATTTTCTAGTTGCACATCCGTCTAGATACAGTATTATATGCGCCCGTTGCATAGCAATGGTTAGGAAAGGGTCGTTAGCTCAGTTGGTAGAGCAGTTGACTTTTAATCAATTGGTCGCTGGTTCGAATCCAGCACGACCCACCATCAAATCCTCTTCCCATGATACCTATTGATGCTAGAGTTTTTTTGTTTTCAAGGTATAATTCAACCCCATTATTCACTAGCTCTTAACCACTATGGCTGAAGTATTGCGCGTTGCACCTATTGATTATCCTTTTCCTGAAAAACCCAAAGCGTTGAGTCGGGAACGTGAGACGTTTTTGAAACAAGAAATCAAACGTCTACTCAATGAAAAACACGCTACGCTCATTGCTCATTACTACACTGACCCTGAGATCCAGGCTTTAGCTGAAGAGACAGGTGGTTGTGTCTCTGATTCTTTAGAAATGGCGCGTTTTGGACGTGATGATGACGCCCAAACCTTAATTGTAGCTGGCGTGCGCTTCATGGGCGAAACAGCTAAGATCCTTAGCCCTGAAAAAACAATTCTAATGCCTACTCTTGATGCGACGTGTTCGTTGGACTTAGGCTGCCCAGAGAAGGAATTTAGTGCGTTCTGTGACGCCCATCCTGACCACACGGTAGTGGTATATGCCAATACATCAGCTGCAGTTAAAGCCAGAGCGGATTGGATCGTCACTTCATCTATCGCTTTGGAGATTGTGGAGCACTTGGACAGTGAAGGACATAAAATTATTTGGGGACCTGACCGACACTTAGGAAATTACATCGCCAAAGAAACTGGCGCTGACATGTTGATGTGGCAAGGTGAGTGCATTGTTCACGATGAGTTCTCTGCCAAAGCGTTACTGGATATGAAACATATCTATCCCGATGCGGCTATCTTGGTGCACCCAGAGTCGCCGGCATCGGTTGTGGCCTTAGCTGATGCTGTGGGGAGTACCTCCCAGTTAATCAAAGCAGCGACCGAATTGCCTCACCAACAACTGATTGTTGCCACTGACCGTGGGATCTTCTACAAAATGCAGCAACAGGTGCCAGGTAAGGAGCTCATTGAAGCCCCAACAGGCGGTAACGGTGCAACCTGTAAAAGTTGTGCACACTGCCCATGGATGGCGATGAATGGCTTAGAAGCGATTTACGCGTCGTTAACTGAGACCAACGGCCACGAAATATCGGTAGACGAAACTACTCGACAAGGTGCGCTGATTTCACTTAATCGCATGCTGGATTTTTCGGCACAATTAAAGGCTCAACAAACGCCAAGTGCGTAAAACATAGGCAATGCAGGCTTTGACGACAAAAATACTTGTCAAAGCCGCGACATTTACCTACTATACGCGCTCTTCATCGTAGTGACGATGAAACAAAATTCGGAGAGATGGCTGAGTGGCTGAAGGCGCACGCCTGGAAAGTGTGTATACGTTAATAGCGTATCGAGGGTTCGAATCCCT
>JBEVCF010000002.1:0-4510 GCA_040514355.1 Glaciecola sp. | reverse complement strand
TGGCTTTGCCCATACCTTAGGAGAGTTTGGCTTAATATTATTGATAGGTGGCAACATTCCAGGTGAGACACAAGTGCTCTCCATTTTGCTATATCATGAGGTGCTACTATTGAATTACACCCAAGCAAATATCATTGCTGGTATCTTATTGTTGTGTAGTATCGTCAGTCTTTTTTTATGTCATTTATTCCAAAGCCCTCCGCAGAGTATTCGCGTATGAGACTGCACTTCCAAACCAGCACGAAGACGCAGGAGTGCTTATCCTTTGGTACACCGGGGCAAATACTCGGTATGTTCGGTCCATCGGGAACCGGTAAAACGACGTGGTTAAAACGCTGTGCGGGCTTAGTGGACCAACAAGCAGTAACCTTGCTAGATGGCGAGACCACCATAGCGCATACCAATCACCGTAACCCCTGTGTATATCAATCCCAACACAATACCCTGATCCCACATTTTACTGTCCAGCAAAACTTGGCTTTGGTGAGTCAATACCATCACGTGCAAGCAGGCATGTTTGAAGACGTCATCGCTTTGTGTCAAATTGAGACATTGTTGTCACGCGATGTATTGACCTTATCAGGCGGTGAACAGCAACGTTGTATGCTGGCACGCACCCTGCTTTGTGGCAAACCACATCTGTTGTTAGACGAACCCTTCAGCGCCTTGGATCAGCATGCAAAAAATGCGTTATTACAGGCTTTAAATACATTTATTCGCAGTCACAACCTCAGTATCACGTGGATCAGTCACGACATTGCTGAATTGTGTCGCTTCGCCCAGCGCATCGTTATTGTTGATCGCAACACTCCCCTGTATTACGCCTGTCCATTCACTGACACGTATCAACTGCAAGTCCATCAAGGACAGGTACCCTTTAATCGTCTGCGACAACGCCCCACGTTAGTGTCGGCAGAAGCGTTATCCATTGCTCAGCCTGATCCGGCTGCAGTGCACCCTGCAACATTGTTAGGTAAAATTAGTCAAGCACACTATTGGGATATCATCGGCAGTAGTCATAAGCAACAATGGTGTATCCGTATTTATCAAGCCAATGCAACGCAACGTTGCGCGTTGTCTCTAGCGCAAATCAATGCTTTACCTGAGTTGCATATTCAGCATTTACAGTTGTTGCCAAAAAGCATGCAGCACTTTGCCAACCTCCCGGTTGCTATTATGTTGCCTTAATCTTGTTTTTTTAACTATCACCAAATCTACATAGAGAGACGACTGCCAAACCTCTGTACACATCCTTAAGTGAGCAGAGTCATTTAACCTTGCACCAAAACACCTCAATATTACGCGTGTCGATATAGTTTGCCCTGTATTGGCGCAACATGCTTAAAAAAAAAACCAAAAGAGCCCATTCCACACTCTATTTAATCGGCATTTACTTTGCATTATCCCTGTTTATTATCTTTCGATAGACGGTAAACGAAGTGCTTTATATTTTGTGCTCCGTCTTTCAATAAACAAGGAAAACCATGTCAGCTCAACACCGTTTTATACCTTTACATATTGCTGTTTTAACCATTTCAGACACGCGAAACTTCAGTACAGATACTTCAGGACAAACCTTAGAAACACTTATTCAAAGTACGGGGCATCACTGTATCGAACGCCAAATTGTACCTGATGATATTTATCAAATCCGTGCAGTGGCATCTCAGTGGATTGCAGATCCTGGTATTCAGGCCATTGTCACCACAGGTGGAACAGGCTTTGCTGGGCGTGACTCAACCCCTGAAGCATTGAGCGTCTTATGTGATAAAACCATCGAAGGTTTTGGCGAGTTATTTCGTCATGTTTCGTACGCTGAAATAGGCACCAGTACAATCCAATCACGCGCCTTTGCAGGCTTGGCCAATCACACTGTGATGTTTTGTTTACCCGGAAGTACCGGTGCATGTAAGACAGGCTGGGGATTGATCGCACCGCAATTAGACGCGACGCATAAACCTTGCAACTTTGTCGGTCAATTAACCACACATGCACTGTGTCCGACACGAGGTGTAGCATGAGCGAACTGACGCACCTCAATGCTAACCATGAAATAAACATGGTGGATGTATCGAATAAACCCCTAAGTGCGCGCAGTGCAACGGCAACGGGCCGCATCTCAATGAATACATCCGCTTTTACTACGGTACTCGATGCTACCAGCAAAAAAGGGGATGTACTAACCACAGCCAAAATTGCCGGCATTCAAGGTGCTAAGCAGTGTGCGCAACTTATCCCCCTATGCCACCCTCTGGCCTTACAAAAAGTAGATGTAATGATCGAACCACAACTGGATACACAGTCGTGGCATGTCACGTGCACCTGTAAAGTACTCGGTAATACAGGCGTCGAAATGGAAGCGTTAACTGGCGTCCAAGTGGCATTATTAACCATGTTCGATATGGTCAAAGCACTTGATCCGAACATGACCATTGGCGACGTTAAAGTCATACAAAAAACAGGCGGTAAGTCAGGTCACTGGGAACGTCAAAGCGGGTAATAAGGGATTAAGATATCATGTTAACTATTAAATTTTTTGGCCACATAACAACTCTACTGGGTTGTCGAGAACTGTCGCTAGAAGCAAGTGATTTTCCTTCCGTGGGTGCCTTGCGACAACACCTTGCTCAAAAAGATGCACAATGGGCTTTTGCTTTTAACGACCAAACACTGCTCATGGCTGTCAATCATACCTTCTGCGATGAACAGCAAAGCTTGACCGCAGGCGATGAAGTCGCCTTTTTCCCACCAGTAACAGGCGGCTAAAATGATTGAGATAGCGGTCCAAACCGCAGATTTTGATCTTAGTACACTGCATGACAAACTCTGCGAACACAATACGCAAGATGGCGCAGTTGTGCATTTCTTGGGGCGTGTTAGGGATCTGAATGAACAACACACAGTGCATAGTTTAACGCTCGAACACTACCCTGGCATGACTGAAAAATACCTCTTAGATATTGCACAAACGGCTAAACAAAAATGGGATGTGGGGAGAGTTGTGATCATCCATCGAGTGGGCGCATTAGCGGTATCTGATAATATTGTATTTGTCGGCGTGACCAGCCCTCACCGACAAGATGCCTTCTGCAGTTGCGCTTGGATCATGGACAAGTTGAAATCAACGGCACCATTTTGGAAGTGTGAAGCCAGACCACATGGTGCAGAGTGGCTTCGTCCTGTCTAAACTATACGGCTTGAAGATGAATCAAGGGTTGTGCTTGTTGTTGATTTAATAGAGCTTGTAATTCCGACTTACACGACCCACAATTGGTGCCACAGTGTAATGTTTGTCCAAGCGCATCCACACTGTCACAGCCTGAAGCAATCGCCTGTTCAATATCCTTTTTCCCTACTTGGAAACAACTACACACTAACTTACCACGAGTGTGTGCAGTAGGAATATCGCGTCGTAAATACTGTGCAACAAGCTCAGTATCCAGCGCAGTTCGCTGTGCTAAATCTACCAACCAACTCCATGGTAAATCGGGCTTTGTTGCGCCTAAAGCCAGCATACACATGATTTGATCAGAACGTGATGCAATAGCAAAGACGCTATCAGACTGAGTTGCATCAATGAAATGCCATGACCATGGCTGAGTGACAAAATGTTCAAGCCACTGCGCCATGGTAAGCGTATTCTGGCTACCAGTAAAATAACCAACACCCGTTGCAAGAGTTACTAGAGTCCAATACTCACAGGGTAAAACGACTGCTTCACGACTCCATATTTGACCGTATTGTGCCACCGGCTCGGCGCTTATGTTGACTGCAACAAATTTGCTATCGGGTTGACCGGAAATAGGATCAACGCGTGAACTCACACAGCGACTAATCGTCGCGCCATGTGAATTTTGTTGCGTCCAATGAATAGGCGCAAAACAAGTATGTTCACGCAAGCCAATATCGTATTTAACCGGCAATACCACCTCGCCATAACGACTATTAACACGAGCAAAGTTTCCTTCCGCAATACCTAATTCCAATGCTGCTTTAGGTGAGATATGCAAGTAAGGTTCAGGTTGATTTAGAGCTAACTCAGCAGCCCGTCCCGTGCGGGTCATGGTATGCCATTGATCGCGGTATCGACCAGTCATTAACACCCATGGATAATCCGGATCAGCCGGTTCAGAATGGTCAACAAATGGGGTTGGCCACATAACTGCTCGGCGATTAGGCGTATAAAATAATTTATCGGCAAACAGACGAATATTACCTTCGGGGTGCTCAGCGGTAATCGGCCACATCGTCGGCTTAAATTGCTCGTATTCTCGAGCCGACATCTGGCTTAAAGCGCTGATATTAAAATCGCGCACCGGTGCCCCATCCTGCCCATTGTACCAGCCCGATAGCGCGGCGTGTTCACAAAAGATCTCGCGCGGACTAGAATACGCAAATGCACGTTCCCACCCCATTGCACGAGCGACGTCGCGGATCACTTGCCAATCGTGCACGGCCTCACCGGGCGGAGCAACAATACCTCGTTGACGCGAGATACGTCGTTCTGAAT
>JBEVCF010000001.1:0-4610 GCA_040514355.1 Glaciecola sp. | reverse complement strand
GTATTAGATAATTGAGGCATTCAAATTTTAAGAAGTAAAAACTTATGTCAGCAGAGATGGCGGTTCCAATTGAGTTTTCTGATGCAGCAGCAAAGAAAGTCAAAACATTGATTGAAGAAGAAAGCAATCCAGATCTCAAACTGCGTGTGTATGTAACTGGCGGTGGATGTTCAGGTTTTCAATATGGATTCACCTTCGATGAAAAAGTAAACGAAGGTGATATGACGATTGAGAAAGAATCCGTTACGCTTGTCGTTGATCCGATGAGCCTGCAATATTTAGTGGGTGGTACTGTCGATTATATTGAAGGTTTGGAGGGCTCGCGCTTCTTAGTTGATAATCCAAACGCAACCACCACTTGTGGCTGCGGTTCAAGTTTCTCAATTTAATAACCCCATGGTGTTTGGGGTGGTGTCACGGCTTGCTTCGTATCAAACTCTACCCTAAATTCAAAGCCTGCCCGCGTTAATCGATAAGTCACGCTGTCGTCGTATACGAAAAACTCCCATACATTCGTCAAACTTTGTGGATAGCCCAGCGCTACAAATAAAGCCTGTGTGTAAGCATCGATAGGGAAGGCTTGTGTATGCTCTGTACCCGCAGTCTGGGTATGACCACCATACATAGTGAGTTGGTCATGCTGACCGTCTGGTTTACGGTGATCGTGCTTCAGCAATAAGCCCCCACCTGTTTTGCTTATCAGCCATGTACGAGAGGCATTATTCCCAACATGAAAAGGTATTTCTATTGCGTCCTCTGAGCACTTTCTGACATGCATCACCAGCATTTCGTCTGTAAAGCGGTTACTGCCTGATGTATCTACTGCAAGTGTGCCTTTGAATGCTTTGCCACACAAAGATGATAGACGTGCAAAGAATTGGTTTTGCGTAGCGACTGTGATTTCAGAAACAGGCTGTCGCTCAATCTTTTGTGCCTGCACATGACTGCAAACACTACCTAAACAAACTAAAAGTAGGCTGTATTTTGTTAATATACGCATAGTGCTCCTTTATCTACCATTGTTCAGTAGCCTTTATCCCAATGCATTAAATATTTTAACGGAGCATTGAGCTGCAAACGCTGTAGGTTACGTAGAAAAATATTGATGATATCTTCAGGTTGTGATTTGGCCGCGCTGTGCTGAGTGATCAAAATATTAGGGTGTGACCACAACGGACTGTTCACGGGTAGGGGTTCACAGGTAAACACATCAAGTACAGCCCGCCCAAAGTAATGGTGGTCCAAGGCATACATCAGGGTTTTATCGTTAATCACGGTCCCACGCCCAGCATTGATAAATAAGGTGTTTGGTTGGCAGGCTTGGACAAAATCTAAATCAATAAATGCTTGTGTGGCATCGGTGTCAGGCAGCAAATTGAGGATGTAATCACACTGTGTAGCAAATATCGTTTTGTCAGCCGCTGCTTCAATAGGAATATGAGAGAATCCCATAACCGAATGCCCAGTTCGGTTCAGTCCTACTATTTTTAGCCCTATACTTTCTAATACACGCACCATTCCTTGTGCGATATTACCAAAGCCCAAAATGCCGAGTGTTTTACCACGGACACTCGATTTTTTCGGTGGCTCCCATTTTTTTATATTTTGTAATGTTTTAAACAGTTCAGTTTGATGTTCATGATTGAATATATGTGTAAGTGCATACTCAGCCATTTGTTCAGAAAATACATCCTTTACCCCCGTGAGCAGATAATCTTGCCGAGGGTGTGATAACAATACTTGATTGCCAGCCCACGTGGATTGAAGCCATTGTAAATGAGGTAGTTCCTCAATCACTTGCACAGCTAGATCGGGGTCAGCCAAAAGAATTTGGGTACGACTATTTGCAAGTATTGCAGGATTATCAGTAACAATTTCAAAGTTGATATCTAACTCCAACTGCTCCAGCATTGCTTCGAGTTGTAAATGATATGCCGCAGGTTGGTCTGTCAATATACTGATGAACTTTGTCATGGGATAAATAAGGTTTGTACTATGGAAAGAGTATAACGAAACACAACACAAAAGCGAATATGTTAACAATAGAGGTTAATAATCTGTTTTACAGCCTAAGACTAATGGTTTTTGTGCGCCTGTTAATATGGGCGCATTACTGGGGATCTGTGCATCGTGACAAAATGCTAACCAAGCAAAGGCCATAGCTTCAATGGCATCTGGATCATATCCCAAGTCAGATAACAAACTGATCCGCATACTACTGGGTAACAGGTGAGATAGGTCTTCAAGTAACGTGAGGTTGTGAATACCACCGCCGCAGATCAGCAACTCAGTCGGATTGGTGTGGGTGTAGAGTTGAACCGCATCGATGATTGATTTGGCGGTTAACACGGATAAAGTGTGTTGTACATCAACAGGTTTGAATACGTGTTCACCGAGGTAGCGCTCAATCCATCCTAGGTTAAAGTATTCTCTACCTGTACTTTTAGGGGCTGATTTGGCGAAATAGGCATCTCCTAACATAGCCTCCAATAAACTCGATTGACATTCACCTTCTGCCGCCCAGGTGCCATCTTTATCATACATATGTAAGTTATGGCGTTGGTACCACACATCGAGCAATGTGTTGCCTGGGCCGACATCAAAACCGGCTAATAATGTACCCTTATCAAAAATAGAAACATTGGCAATACCGCCAATATTGACTAATACTCTATTTTCAATGTTGGCCGGTAGCGATTTAAATAGCCAATGATGAAAAGGGGGGACTAAAGGTGCACCCTGTCCACCGTAGGCCATATCTTTCGCTCTAAAATCACTCACCACAGCAATTTGGGTCAGTGCGGCTAATTTTGCAGGATTGAGTAACTGCCAAGTGAAGGGCGTCGAGTGATTCGGAGCATGCCAAACAGTTTGGCCATGGCAACCGATGGCTACGATGTCGTGAGCTTGGATACCTGTTTCTGCCAATATGCGGTTGATTGCGTTAGCATAAGCCACTGCAAGTAATTCTTGAGTATGCCCGATATTTTCCAAATGTTGAATTGGACGTGTACACAAGACGGTGAGCTTTGCATAGAGTTCAGGTTCAAATTTGGTCGAGGTGAAAGCCAGTGTGTGCATACTATCAGACGTGATGTCACACAAAGCCACATCAATGGCATCTAAACTCGTGCCGGACATGACACCGATAAAATAGGCCATGTCAGTTTAGGCTGGCGAGCATGATCCGCTTGTTATTATTAAGCTGGATGATGCGTTGTTCGGCCAATGCCGTAAAGGCCGCTTTTTCGTTCTTAGCAATGGGCTCTGCCTTTGGCAAAGTCACCGTACGTGGATTTTTGTGAACCCCATCGACGAGAAACTCGTAGTGCAGGTGAGCACCAGTGACCATGCCGGATGCGCCGAGTAGCCCAATAACTTGACCTTGTTTTACAGTGTCACCGGTTTTGACTGTGCGTTTACTAAAATGTAAATATTTGGTGACATAGCGATCGCCGTGCTGGATAAACACATGATGACCATTGTATTTATCGTACGCCGATTTTATTACGCGTCCTTTACCTGCCGCCACAACAGGCGTGCCCACAGGTGCAGCATAATCCACTCCGCGGTGTGCTTTCCAGCGCTTTTGTACTGGATGAAAACGTTTCTTAGTGAAGTTTGAACTGATATATCGGAAATTAACCGGTGCACGCAAAAAGCTTTTTTTCATACTGCGACCAGAGTCTGAATAGTAGCTGCCATCCGTATGGCGAATGGCAATAAATGATTCTCCTTGGTTGACGAATTCAGCAGCGACAATCGCCCCTTCGCCTAAATATTCCCCATCACTGAACACCGATTCATAGATCACATTAAACGTATCACCCGTTCTAATCTCCATGGCAAAGTCTATATCCCAGCCAAAAATATCCGCAAGCTCCATAATCTTATTATCAGATAAACCAGCGCTAATACCAGCATGCCAAAACGAGGTCGCTATTGTACCCTGTGCAAATTCAAGTTTCGTATATGTTTGAGCTTCAGTGAGTATTGCTTCATAGTCGGTATCTGTGCGACGCTGTACCGTCAAAGTATTTGTATCATTAGGTTGATAAGTTAAGGTTTGCAATACACCGCGACTGTCAATGGCGAGTTGTAGCATATCACCTGGCATAATGCGCTGCAGGACTTTACCTGCGTGTTTTGCTTGCGATACGTAATAAGTAGTCGCAGCACTGATCCCATACTTGGTGAAGATTTTAGCAAGGCTGTCCCCCGATTTTACTTCGTACAAATGCGTATCATAGTGTTCAGGCACACTCGCATCAATTGTCGCATTGGCCAGATTAATGGGCACAGAGTATGCAATGCCGGGTTGTAAATCACTCACAACAGCATGTCTAGAGGCATCGGCAGTAAAAAGGGGGGAGATAATTAAAATACCCACAAACAGGACCATGGCCACTAAAGAAATTTTATGTGGTTTGGGTAAATTTGTAATTGTTTTTGCAACCACGTCATACCTCGCCTGTAAGTGATTTCCTCAAGAATACCGTTAAACATGCTTACATTCTAGTCTCAATCACAAAAAAAACAGGTGGTGGGGGGCGCATTCATTCTTATATATATATCTAAATAACTGTTCATTTACCCTTTCAATGTCACAG